>NZ_QTLF01000033.1:0-2976 GCF_003434395.1 Bacteroides sp. AM23-12 | reverse complement strand
GGGGGGGGCGGTATCCCCCCCCCCCCCCGCTTCTTTTTATAAGGTTGTTAGCTATTCATGACATAACACATCCCCAAAATGCTTGAAATAATGAAAAAACATCCGGGAATAAATAAACGAACAAACAATCTTGTCAATTGCATTTTTTGCTCGACAAACATTGCATCATTATCCAAATTATACCAAACTGTAACTTTATCACCTATATGAAAATCTTTCGGGTAATATGAAAATTGTGTGATATCCTCCACAATAATATTGGGATTGATAGACCGACAACATTTTTCACCCTCTCCTTCTAATGTAAATTCAACAGACGGGCGCATAAGAAGCTTTCCATCCTTCACATAAGTATCAACATCCACTACTATTCCATCTATCTTCTTAATGTATTTCGTTTCGACTCTCTTGATTAAAAGACAAAACATTCTCATCTTAATGATCAAACCAAGTCCATGGCCAGCCAGCAAAAGTGCTAGTATACAAACAATTGTTCCCATTTATTTTTTATGTCGGTTAGCTCTCTTTTTCCGAATATCCGCTTTCATCTTCGCGGCTCCGGAACCATGTTGTCCACGAATATAAGTCGCTTTCTTCGCTTTCGTCTTCACTTTCTCCTCCTCCTGGGGCTTATCTTTCTTACCTTTAAAGACGATTCCACCCATGATTGCATCTTCTATACTCATATATATTACATTGTTAGCATTCACATTTCTGATGCAAAGATAAGCCTTTTCTACGGAATTGTTTATCTTTGGCGGATAAAACAATACATAATCACCAAAATGGCAACAATAACCCTTTCCGCAGAAAAGGACCCGATGGGAGCTGCAATCTCCGATTATTTCAATCATCACAGAGCTGACCGCTTGCGAGTATTCTCTTCTCAATTCGAAGAAGATGAAATCCCCGTTAAGGAATTATTCCGAAGTATACAGTCCATGCCAGTCCTCGAACGCACTGCTCTGCAAATGGCTACGGGAAGAATATTAGATGTAGGAGCCGGAAGCGGCTGCCACGCATTGGCACTTCAAGAAATGGGAAAAGAAGTTTGCGCCATTGACATCTCTCCGCTTTCCAACGAAGTAATGAAACAACGCGGCGTCAAAGATTCCCGCCTGATCAATCTCTTTGACGAAACATTCACCGAAACATTCGATACGGTTCTGATGCTGATGAATGGTTCGGGCATCATAGGAACACTAAATAATATGCCTGCCTTCTTCCAACAGATGAAACGTATCCTACGCCCTGGCGGATGTATTCTGATGGATTCAAGTGATCTGCGCTATCTTTTCGAAGAAGAAGACGGCAGCATGCTTATCGACCTGGCAGGCGATTATTATGGGGAAGTAGATTTCCAGATGCAATACAAGGATGTAAAAGGAGATACATTCGATTGGCTATATATCGATTTTCAGACTCTTAGCCTGTACGCCTCCGAATGTGGATTCAAAGCGAAATTAATCAAAGAAGGAAAACATTATGACTATCTGGCAAAGCTGAGCCTTGCCTGACAGCGTATTATTTTAATCAGAAAAAGCCCTATTCAGGATAGTGACAGTATCACATCGGAATAGTGTAACCATACTAACGATATAGTGTCACCATCCCAGTGTGATAGTGACACTATATCTATTGTGCCCGCATCCGGTTCAGAGACCGGCAATAAGCACTTATTTCAGCATTTCATTGATCTGCTGAACCAGTGAAGCAAACTCTTCTTCATTATACAGACGAGTCAGTTTTACAATCTTTCCTTCCCGGTCTATCAGCACATTCCGTGTGATTCCGGCATCACGCAATGCATATTTTGCAAAAATATCAGCTCCCGGATCCAGTCCCAGCGGGTAAGTCACTCCGGTAGACTTTGCGAAGGCAAGCACTTTTTCAAGCGGTTCGTCACGGTCTATTCCAATCAGTGCAAAGTCTGCATTATCCTTATGCTTCAGCCAAATGTCTTTTTCTATAAAAGGCATTTCCTTACGGCATACTCCGCACCAACTTGCTGTAAACTGCAACATGACAACCTTCCCACGAAGAGATGACAAAGTCACTTGTTTGCCATCCGTCAATGTAATCGTAAAATCAGGGGCCATCTCCCCTATTCTGACAATATATCCTGTACTATCAGCCTGTGCCGACGTCGCTTCAGCAGTCACTTTCACTGCGTCGGAAGCACTTTCAGTAGCTTCTGCTCCTTTCTTCTGGCCTGAACAAGCCAGTAAACTAACGGCTAATAAAGCCACACCACATACATTCATAATTTTCTTTTTCATCTTCTTGCAATCATTAGTGAGACTGCAAATATAAAAAAAGTACACGATGTATTTGCATTTTTAAAATAAATTCGTACCTTTGCACCCGCAAAACAGAAAACGCCTCTTTAGCTCAGTTGGCCAGAGCACGTGATTTGTAATCTCGGGGTCGTTGGTTCGAATCCGACAAGAGGCTCTCCTCAAAATTCAAATGCCGCTATATGCGGCATTTTTTATATCCTTTTCATTCGATGTTCACGAAACACAACCATGCTTACCCCCTCAACAGGCTCAAAGCAAACACAACTGCCAAATCCTTTCTTTTCAACCGAAAGTCACAGCCGGAAAATAATCCGAATATGATTAACACTACCGAAGCTATCCCCCAACGATAAGAAAGTACTTCGAAAGCTGAAAAACCGATCAGCAATAAAGTGATGAAAAAAACGGAGCCAGTCCAAAAGTGGAAGAGTGAAACTGCCGCATAAAGTATGCCTTTGATACGATTCATGAATATATTCAACTAAAATCCGATATTTATGACTGCAAAGATATAAATATAAATCCAAGAAGATACCAAACAGGAAGAATAATAGATTTGCAAATAAAAAACCTTCCATTTATTATTTGTTTTTAAATAAAAGAATGTATTTTTGAAACCATATATATAGCTAATATTATCATATATATTATTAATATACTATATATCAATATTTTA
>NZ_QTLF01000032.1:0-51441 GCF_003434395.1 Bacteroides sp. AM23-12 | reverse complement strand
TCGGGAGATGAAAGGCGCCGGCTCACCACGTTGGGTGACGCCCCGGCACGTTCACCGGTCACGACCACTTCCCCGAGTTTTTGTATGTCCGGGGAGAGACATACGGTATGTATGCTGCTTTCTTTGAATACCTCGTTCAAAGGCACACGCCGGGAACCGTAACCCAGGCACTGCACGAGGACCGTATCCATGAAACACGTTCCATGACCGAAAACAATCATTCCACGGGGGGAGCTGACAAGTAACCGTTCCCCGGTCAGGATATAGGCCCCTTCAATGGGAAGCCCGCTTTCCTGGTCAATGACCAGCAGAGTATCGCGTGTACCCGTCGATTGCCGGTCAGCCTGTACCCGTGCTTCCATGGGAGAAGGGAGGGTACATAGGCAGACAACAAGCAGGCACACATACTGGAGATATGCATGAAATGTCATACTTGAAAAAATATAAACGGGTTATAATCTGTTAAGACGGGACATGAAAAGCCCCTGCACGCAATCACAGTGATGGCATGCGAATCCCTCAAGGGAGTTATGACAAACACACAGGGGGTGCACGGAGGAAATGCGGGAAAAGAATGACGATGACATCTGTTTCCCCGGAGATAAGATACCTTACAGGCCTGCCAGTCGGAATATAATCGTATATAAAAATCCCTGCCTCGACAAACGGGGAGAGCGTAAAGAGACAGATGGTACAATTTTCAGGAGAATCGTGACGGGAGTGTCCCTGTTCGTTATGGGATACGCACGAATGTTCCCCGTGAACATGAAAAGCTTTCACGAGGAAAAAGGGCATCAATGTCAGCAACAACATACATGCTATGACAGCCCGCTGTCTCTGTCTTTTTTTCGTACGATCCATTAGTTTGCAAAATTAACGGTTTTAATCATCACTCGCAATACCTACAAATAATGATTTGCAAGCATAAACACCATGTATATTTGTTACGGATACCAGACAGACCGTTTTATTCCTCCAACCAGTCGTCTGAGAGCCCGAAACTCCTGTCACAAAACAATTCAGCCAGACCTGAGATTTGTTTGAAACGGAGTAACTCGTTCTTGTCCATGCCTATGTTGCGCATGATCCAGCTGTCGGACATACCCGATTTTGACAGTTCCGCCACAATACCTGTCATAAGTTCCAGCGAGTGCATTCCCCTGGCCCTGTTATGACGGATAGTCGAGGCCATCCTGTTCGAGATGTCTTTGTTTATGACCGTTACAGGCAGCAATCCGTTCTCGCGCTTGTAAATCCTGACGGATGTTTTCATAACCAGATAGCGGTGGTAACCGTCAACCAGCTCGTAGATATCCTCTTCTTCCCGGTAATAACACACGAGGGGCATCGTGTAACCGTCTTCCCAGATGGACAGTTCCAACAGTTTCATCTCCGGGGGAGCAACGACATTCGGGTTATAGCTGTTGGCCACGATTTTCTCGACTGGCACGGCCTTGACGTTATACGCCGGACTTTTAAAACTTGACATGACAATCACAATTTATATCTTTTCAAAACTCTCTCTTTCATCTCCCTCTCCCGTTTGGTCTGCGTGAAACCCATATACTTGCAGGTATGATCGTTTTTCAGGATGCAGACGCACATTCGTTTGTAAGTGGGTATTTCACGAAATTCAGGGATATCTATCTCGTCTATATACTCCATGCGGACGGGCCTCTTGTCAGTCCGGTATGCCGTGCATTCTTCCACCGTGAACGGTACACCGGCCGCACGCAGCTTCCCGATCGTTTCCTTTCCCAGGCAGCCTCCTTTTTCTCTCCAGAATTTCTGGCTCACCCTCAGTTTCTCCAGGTAGTTCTCCCTTGTCGCCCGGGGAAGCGTGTCAAGGAGGAAGTACATGTACTCTTTCCACGTGAACCCGTCCGGACAACTGATGGAGCGCCAGCCCATCGCAACCGTGTTCCCGTACATTCCGGCGAAACTGACGCCGTTGACCCGGCTGACCATGCGTCCCCAGGTATCCGGATCAATAACTTTATAAAGATGTAGGGTCGAAACGGCCTGTGAGATAAACGGGCTGGCCACCCTCTGGCGGGACAAGGGAATCCCGGCCTGGTAATACAAGTCATACAAACGGTTATAATCCCAACCATACCGGGCATACCCCGTCCACACGTCCGTTGTCTTCCAGTCGTATATCGGGTAGGCGTTATAAGTGTAATATCCTACACGGTGAGTCCACTTGTAGTTGGCCAGCTTACGGTAATTCTTGTCGGAATGAATCGCCCGCCACCGGTTGAAGCTCTCCTGCGTGCGGATCCCCACGAGGCAGCAAACACGCTTGCATCCCTTCTTACGACGTATCCAGGAAGGGAAAAGAGACTGGAAGTCGTAATCCCACAGGCTGTCGTTCCAGAAATCAAAATCTTTCACGGTAAGAGCGGTGCCCGGCATCTGGCGAACCCAGATATTCTGGTACCCCTCTTGCCAGGGACGCCAGTACTGCTGGTACATGGAAGTACATGTGGGTACCTTGAAGGGGACACAACAGTGGAACACTTCAAGGATATCCCGGTTGTTGGAAAACATCCTTTCCACGTACTCCGTGCTCTGGCGGTACTGCACCTCGTAATCCATGTGGAACACACCCAGTTTTCTACCGGGTGCATGCATGCGGATATAATCCATGCACAAATGGAGAAGGATACCGCTATCCTTGCCACCGGAAAAAGAGACATACACGTAATCAAAATAGTCAAAGATGATCTTCAATCTCCGGTTGGCGGCCTCGTGGACATCCATCCGGCACATCATGCCCCACCTCCTTCATGATAACGCATCTTGACATACTTCTTCCACTCGACACAGGGGATAAAATTCTTCATTGAAAAGTCTTCCACGTGGCGTTCGTGTACAACGGCCACAAGGGAACCATCAGAAGAAAAATCATGGATAATACGGTCCAATAACACCTCTATTACAGAGGAGTTATCCCCGCTAATATAGTAGTTATCTATGCAATTGTTTGTCAAGGTCATTTTCACGGGCATGAATCCCAACACCCTTTGCTCATCCATGGCAATGTACCAGACATGGTTACGCGTCGTTTTGAAAGGGTAATTATTATTTTGCCGCAATACGGCCGGGTTCATTACCAAAGGCGCGACAAGGTCAAAAAGCCGACCGTCCAATCCTTGTAACTTCAGAATGTTCATGATTCCAATCCGTTATTACTAAAAATCGAATGTGTACCTATTATGCGTTTGTCCATGATTTCCGGCATTATCATGCCGCAAGCACGTTACAAATGACTATCCGCAAACATGGATATCAATGGGGACGGGAATGATACCTCCTGAGTTTCCAAAAGGGAGAAAAACATAAGAATGAACAATAATGCCACGGGAACGATCTCCACACCCCATTCCCCTATCAGCTCAAAAGTCACGTGCAGGTCACATACCCTTCTTTCCGAAAACATATGACCGGAAAGGCAGGAGCAGAGAACACGGAAAAAACAATTCAAAATTTAGTACATGATATTAAAAAATTATACATTGAAAATCAGAGGAGCGACCCGCCAATCAACTGGTGATTGGCGGGTGCCCTCTGGTTTAAAATAAAAAATCACCTTACCAGATTCGGGTTTTTCTGGGAATCCATATCAGGATATGGAAGATACATCAGATTGTCACTCCATGTCCTGTTCGTATATTCTACAGACTCCTTTACCAAGATCCCGTCGGCGACTTCAACAGCCGTGTTCTCCGCTCTTTCCTTAAAGGTGTCTTTCAGTCTGTTCATACGGAACTGGTCCGCACGGCGTGTGACAAGGGCCACCCAGTAGCCTGCCACCTCCCAACCATGCTCCTTATAAGCCGCTTCGGCAAGGTCATCTGCAGAAAGTCCGGTGAGCGGTTCCAGTCCGGCACGCTCGCGGACATCATTCAGACACTTGAATGCCAACTCGTCCGTCTGCCCCGTCCTGGCCTTGGCTTCCGCATACCACAACAAAACCTCCGAATAACGAATGATTCTATGCCGATGGTCATTACACATGTTCTGACTGGCCGGTTTTGTATAATCATACGGGGCACTGGTATTCACTTTTGACGCAGGATCCCAGTTGACGGAGAATATACTGAACATGGGGTGATGTTCCGGAACGACAGGGGTACCGTCCTCCTTCAACTCCCACCAGTCAACCAACGTTCCGTCTTTCAGACGAATCTTGGGATCATAAGTCGCATCTTTTCTCGGACCGTCAGGAAACTCCTTCCAGAAACGAATTTCACCCCAGGCGTCTCCCCAGCCGCCCAGCGATTCAAACTGGTTACATGAAGTAAGCTCCGAATCCTGTGCCCAATCCACGAACGGTGAATAATTTATGCCGAGCACCGTCTCATTATTATAGTTATTGCTCATAGCATACACATCTTTGTAATCCTTATCGAGCTTATACTCGTATTCACCTCTGTTCACACCCTCAATGACCTCCTTCGCCTTTTCAGCAGCCTTTGCGTAATATTCCGTTTTGTTCATCGGCCAGCCGGCCATAGCCATATACACTGCTGCCAAAGTAGATTTGGCTGCCTGCCGGGTTACATACACATTCACTCCGTTCAGAAAGCGGGGGCTGCCACTGTAACCCGTAGGCAATACGGCCTCAGCTTCGGTCAGGTCCTGCACAATATGACCATACACTTCTTCCACGGGGGATAGAGGTTTGGTATAATCATCGTTGACATTGTCCAGATTCATCGGCAGCGGTCCCCAAAGTCGCACCAGGGTAAAATAAGCGTATGCCCTCCAGAATTTAGCCTGCCCGAGGGCGATATTTATCTCATCTTGAGTGGTAGGTGTTTTAGAGGCCCCCTGTATGATCAAATTGGCAGCCTTTACAATGGCATAATGCATGTTCCACGCATCTTTGACACCCTTGTTGTTGTTTGCTGCGGCAAACTTGTCCATTTCTGCGGCAGGCTGTTTGTTGCTCCCCGAATTGGTCGTTATATCATCCCCCTGCCACTGGGGCAGCTGCATGTTCGTATATACCTGTGAAAGATTGACTTTCTGGTAAAGGGCATATATGCTCATGTTCAATTCATCCTGGGTAGAGAAGAAGTTTTCCGGAGTGAGTTTTCCCCTGGGATCTTCCGTTAAGAAATCACTGCACGACATCAGTGAAAATGACAGGGCAACCATAGTGCCTGCTATTATTTTTATTTTCATAAGTTCTTCTATTTTAGATTTAAAAATTCATCCGGAGACCGAATGTGAATGTTCTTGGGGAAGGATAGGCTCCCATGTCAATACCCGCGTCAACGTCAACGCTGCTGTTCGAGAAGGTAGTACCGGCCGGATCCATCCCCTTGTACCCGGTTATTGTAAAAAGGTTCTGACAGCTGAAAGTAAGCCGCAAATCAGCGAATCCCGTTGTCTTTTTGGGGAAAGTGTATGAAAGACTGATATTCTCCAGACGAAGGAAGTCCGCGTTCTCCAGCCATTTGGTTGAAACCGGCTGCAGATTATTTCCACCTTCGGTCAGGCTCGGGTATGTTGCCGAAGAGCCAATCTTGTCGAATCCCTTCAGATAGGCGTCTGCCAGAGTTACAAAGCGGGAATTCCCTTCGGCCGAAGCCATCGTATATCTTACAAGATTCAAACGTTTGGCTCCGAAAGATCCGTTGAAGAACAGGTTCAGATCCCAGTTTTTATAAGACAGGGAGTTATTCCATCCCAGGGTGAAATCGGGATTGGCCTTGCCGATGACCTTGCGGTCGCCACCGTCTATCATCTGATTTCCATCTACATCCGTGTAAGTGTCATGTCCCTTTTCATCCAAGCCGGTCCATTCATATCCCCAAAAAGTACCGATGGCCTCACCCGGCTTGATAATGGTGGCATAATCAACCATACCGGCAGCCGGACTGGAGCCGTTGATGAAATCATTCTCACCACCGGAAAGGCGTTCCACGCGGTTCTTCAAATAAGTACCGTTCAAGGTGGAGGTCCATTGGAACCGGTCATTCTGCATAATCCGGGCGGTCACGCTCAAATCAATACCACGATTACTGATTTCGCCGTCATTCACCCAAAAAGAGTTACCGCCGACATATCCGGGGATACTTCTTTTAAGCAACGCATCTGTAGTACGCTTATAGAAATAGTCCACACTGAAATTCAGCCGCCTGTCGAACAGGGAGAACTCCAGACCCAGGTCGAACTGCTTGGTCTTCTCCCACGTAAGCTCGGGAGTTGCTATGTCATTTGCCCAATAACCGGTAAAATTACTGTTGGTTCCAAAATTGTATGCAGTAGCACTCATAAGGCCCATGGTCGCGTAAGGACTGATGGCCTGGCTACCCACAATACCATAACTGGCGCGAAGTTTAATGTCCTGAACCGAGGAAACATCCTTCATGAAATCCTCATTGCTCAACGTCCAAGCTGCGGCAATAGAAGGAAAGTACCCCCATTTCTTTTTGGCAAAGCGAGAAGAACCGTCGGCACGAAATGTTCCGGTAAGCATATAACGATCCTTAAAATTGTACATGACACGGGCCACTCCCGACATCAGCGCCCATTGCTCGTAACCATTGTTTGCATCACGAGAGGAAGCCATACCCACATTCCACCAGCCCACACCCTCGGTCAGCAGGTTGTTACCGGTTATACCCATTGTCCTGGTTTCGGAGGAGGTCACCTCATATACAGCCGTGGCTGTCAGATGATGGTCATTCCAGGAACCTGTATATGTCAGATTGTTGGAGCTTTGCAGCATCAGACGATAAGTATCGTTATTGCCCATACCACTCTTGGTCCCCACTCGTTTGGAGCTGAAACTATAACTTTTCCCGTCATAATAGTCCACGCCATTGGTTGTGGTGAATGTCAGCCCCTTCATTATATCAAGGCGCAAATCAACACGTCCGTTGAAAACATTGGTCATTGTCTCTCCCGACTGCAACTTTAGGATACCGACCGGGTTGGAAGCTATGGAATTATAAGTATCGGTGTTATAGTTCCCGTTTTCGGCCATCATCGTCATGGTAGGCGAATAGTTCAAAGCAATCCAGATCGGATTATCCTTACCGGAGGCAAAAGATCCCCCGCGACGCACACCGTGGGAAGCATTGATGTCAGCCGTGATATGCAGCCAGTCGGTAAGCTGTGAGGAAAGATTCGCCTTCGCCTGATAACGCTCGTTCTTCGATTCAATGACCACACCTTCCTGGCTCATGTAGTTGGCGGAAATGTAATATTGGGTCTTCTCGCTACCATTGGAAAGAGCCAACTTGTAATTCTGGGTGATCCCCGTACGGAAAATCTCATCCTGCCAGTCGATGCCCGCCGTTCCGTTCTGATAGGATTGCATCTCTTCGTTTGAGAAATCAATACCTTTGACCTCCTTGAGCGCCAGAGCGTAATCGTATGCTCCAAGGATATCGTATCTCTTATATACATTGGAAACTCCCACTGATGCGTCGAACATAATTTCACGCACACCGGCCTTACCACTCTTGGTAGTGATCAGAACGACCCCGTTCGAACCCCTGGAACCGTATATGGCAGTGGACGATGCATCTTTGAGAACCTGCATCGAACGGATGTCCTCGGGATTGATACCGTCCAAACCGCTTTCGCGGACGATTCCGTCAACCACATACAAAGGGTCGTTGCTTTTGCTGATGGAGTTAGCACCGCGGATGCGGATTTTCACGCTTCCCCCGGGGACGCCGCTGTTCTCAACATGAACGCCACTGACACGCCCCTGAAGAGCGTCTGCAACCTGGGTTATAGGCTGGTCCTTGAAATTTTTGTTGTCCAGCACGGCTACGGAACCGGCCATATCCGCTTTTCTTACAGCACCATAGCCAATAACAACCACCTCGTCAAGGACTTCGGCATCTTCCTTCAAAACGATGTTTAACGGTTCACCTGTCCAGGCTATTTCCTGGCTCTGATAGCCGACATAAGAAACAACAATTATATCCCCTTTTTTTACGTTCCTAAGGGAAAAATCACCGTCAAGTCCCGTAATGCTGCCGTTTGTCGTCCCTTTGACAAGTACGGATGCGCCGATAATGCTTTCGCCATTGGCATCTTTGACAACTCCTTGACAGATATCACTCTGTTCGATAATTTGTCCCCTCAGGGAAGGGTAGTCAGGGAACGCATAAACCTGCATCCCACACAATAGCGAGAGCGACAGAATTGCTCCCGCTGTTTTTTGAAGTGTATTCATAAATTATTTAGTTAGGAAAAAAAGTTCGATAAGAAACATGTTCAGGCGTTATGCTCTTTTCAATACAAGTTCTGTATTCTACCCGGATCATATCTCCTTGGTTGAAACGCTGAAAGTTTCAATAAGGGTATTACCATCTGTTATATATTCTTTTTCCAAACGGTTAACCTCCTTGTCGTCAATGTAGCCTATTACTGTTATATGAAGCCGTTTACCCGCCTCCGAGATACTGGAAACCGAACCGGCACAGGTCATGAAAAACGCATTCCCATTTGTACAACAAGACATAGTTGCCGTCCTTATTTGGGCAGAATAGGAATCACCAATGTATTCTCCCTTGTCATTGTACAACTTGGCGGGACCACCCTTGTCAGCACCACCGATACTTACACTCACTTCAAATGAATCTGTGTCACCGGACTGTTGGATTACAATTTTATGAATTCCTGTCTGAAAATCAGATGCGTTTTCCGTTCGTTCATTGTCACATCCTACAAATATAAATCCGGCCAAGAGCAATACAACACTCCATAATGTGAATTTACTTTTCATATTTATATTTACAACAATAATTGATAAAAATAATATATCTATAAATCTTGCCAAGAAGAATATTAATCATCTAAGGCAAACAAATTATCTAATTAACAACAATATATTTATTGAATATAATACGCGGCCCATTATTCATTGTGCAAATGAAAAACAAAATAAAATATTATTGATTATCATTTTAGCCCTATAATTTATCAATATGGCCTAATAGTTTGGAATATATAAACAAAATATTATACAATAAGATAAATACATCAAATAAAAATACCTTAGATTTATATTACAAAGGAGATGATTATGGCAAATTTCTATGTTTCATGTAATGTGTCAAAGTATAATAAGAGAAATAGAGAGGAGCTGTAAGGTTATTTTAGGACAAGTCAGGGTGAGAAGTAAGAGAAAAACGACTTTTTCCAATCATTGGATGCGTAAATACCCCAATTTGATAAGGGATTATATACCAAAGGCTCCCAATCAATTATGGGTAAGCGACATTACTTATATTGAGATGGCAGGGTGTTTTGCTTATCTAGCACTTGTAACAGATGCCTATTCTCATAAGATCGTTGGTTGGGAGCTTGCTCCATCACTTCGTGCTTGCAATGCTCTTGCTGCCTTGAAAATGGCTTTAAATAGTTTACCGGAAGGATATTCCGGGCTTATTCATCATTCAGACAGAGGAAGCCAATATTGCAGCGCCAGTTATGTTAATTTGCTAACGCAGCATAAGGTACAAATTAGCATGACGGAAAGTGGCGATCCACTTGAAAATGCAATAGCAGAAAGAATAAATGGCATTCTGAAAACAGAATGGATATACGATGTTAAGCTAAAATCATGGCAGGAAACTATTAACTTCATTAGTCGAATTATTGATTTATATAATAATCAAAGACCGCATCAGAGTATCAGTTATATGGTTCCTGCCTTGGTTCATCAAACAAATATTAAAACGGAACGCAAATGGAAGAATTATTATCGAAAGAGGAATGTACTTAATGAAGAAGTCTCTATCTTTGAGCCGAAGTGTAAAGGCACAGCAGGACTAAAACACTCAATTCCTGATAATGTCAAGCTCATATAGGACAAAGTAATATAATCTGTAAAGTTTTTCTAGGACAAGATAATTCATTGGTGCAAGGTGCAGCTATATCTGTATATAGCTGCACCTTGCACCAATGAATTACATCCTAAAAATCAATAATTTACATTTTTAGTAACAAGAATAGGTGCAAATCCTTTTTTGCACTTATTCTGTTACTTACACTTTTCTTGTTTTTTTCCGTTTACACAGAAAACTAAAAATCTCCTGTTTTTTTCTTTTTCGGTCAAAATTAGTATATTTGTATCAGTTCTAAAAGTGAAGCAAAGCAATGCACTGAAATTAGCACCGCTACCAAATCGCTACCAATTACCAGGCTTATCGCTCTTTACGCTTTATCAATCAGCCGATTAAAAGAAAATCTTAGTTTTTCCACAAAAAATATTCCGGTGAACAATCAGAATGCCATTCAGATTGTGATGGAAGAAGATTCTGAAATTCTGGAAGAAGTAGTGGTTGTGGCTTACGGTACGCAGAAGAAGATATCTTCTACGGCTGCTGTATCAAGCATGAAGACAAAAGATGTAGCGCAAAAGCCGGTTATCAATATTTCTAATAGTTTGGCGGGCCGTATGGCGGGAGTCATTGCAAAGCAAGGATCGGGAGAACCGGGAGCTGATGGTTCTGATTTGAGAATCCGTGGTGTGGCTACGTTAGGCAACCAATCTCCATTGGTCGTAGTGGATGGAGTTCCCCGTGACTTTTCACGTATCGATCCGAATATGATCGAGGATATTACTATCCTGAAAGATGCGGCTGCCGTAGCTCCTTATGGTATGGCCGGTGCCAATGGGGTAGTATTGGTGACTACAAAAAAGGGAAAAAGCGGTGCCCCGGTACTTTCATACAATAGATATATCGGTTTTCAGAACCCGACCCGCATCACTGACCAGGTTAATTCGTATGAATATGCTTTGATGAAAAACGAAGCGGCTATGAATGCAGGTTATCCCAATTATTATGCTTACTCACAGCATGATCTGGAAATGTACCGGAAGACCTGTGCCGGAGATCCGGATGCCGATCCTGA
Source organism: Bacteroides sp. AM23-12 (assembly GCF_003434395.1). Classification (NCBI taxonomy): domain Bacteria; kingdom Pseudomonadati; phylum Bacteroidota; class Bacteroidia; order Bacteroidales; family Bacteroidaceae; genus Bacteroides; species Bacteroides sp. AM23-12. The sequence continues at coordinate 40,545 of NZ_QTLF01000032.1, read as the reverse complement.
CCGCTATCCTAATAGCAACGGTCTGCGTGACTTGGTACAAAACAATTCTGTGATTACGAATCACAACTTACAGCTATCCGGTGGTAGCGATAAATTCCAGTACTATGTGTCTTTAGGATATTCTTATCAGGAAGGAATGTGGAGCACTACCGATTACCAGCGTTTCAATTTGTTGGCTAATTTAAGCGTGGATGCCACCAAATACACGAAAATCAGTTTAAGCCTGGGTGGATGGCACGAAAAGAAGAATTATCCGGGTGCCGATACAGGCGACATCATGTATCAGGCTTATCGTACTCCTCCTATCTCAGCTATTCAGTACTCGAATGGTCTGTGGGGACAATATGTAGGTAAGTCACTTTTCGGGCTGACTTATCGCAGCGGATACCGTCAGGAGCCGGCCGACCAACTGAATACTTCTCTCTCTATAGAGCAGCAACTTCCCTTCATTCAAGGGTTAAGCATCAAAGGAGTAATCAACTACGACCCGTATCGTGTGAAGAAAAAGAAATATCTGACACCGATACCTGTATACACACTGGATGCATCACAAACTCCGTATCAATTCATGGAAGGATTTCAGGGACCGGAAAAACCGAATCTTGAACAATCATTTGAAGAAAGCGTGAGCATGACTTATCAGGGAATGATTAATTACTCACGGACTTTCGGCAAGCATACGGTTACCGGACTCGGAGTTATTGAAGCACGCGAAAGAAACGTATGGAACATGAGTGCCAAACGTCTGAACTATAATATTGACATGGATGAAATCAATGCGGGAAGCAGTGACCCTGCCGATATCAGCAACGGCGGTACGTCCTGGAAAGAACGTCAGGTAGGTTACGCATTCCGTTTGGGGTATAATTATGATAACCGTTATATGGCGGAAGTTTCCGGTCGTTATGACGGACACTACTATTTTGCTCCGGGCAAACGTTTTGGTTTCTTCCCTGCTTTCTCACTGGGATGGAACTTGCGGGAAGAATCTTTTATGAAGGACATCGAATGGATGGATAAACTGAAATTACGCCTTTCTTATGGTGAGTCCGGAAACTTGGCTGGTAGTTCTTATCAATATATGAGTGATTATGGATTTGGAAATGCTGTAAATCTTGGCGGCGTACCTATGATGGGTATGTGGGAAAACTTACAGGGAAATCCGAACATCACTTGGGAAAAAGCCAAGAAGTTTGACTTCGGTGTGGAATTTTCCGTATTGAACGGTATGCTTTCTTTGGAAGCTGACTATTTCTATGAGAAGCGTTCGAATATGCTGATGGCTCCGAATGCATTGGTTCCGGCAGAATATGGTATTCCTTTGTCACAGGTCAATGCGGGAAGTATGCACAATCAGGGTATTGATTTATCTCTGAATTTCAACAAGCGTATCGGCAAAGACTGGATGATCAGTGCAAAAGGTACTTTCACTTTCGCACGTAATATTCTGGATGAAGTATTTGAGACGGAAGCTACCTTCAATAACCCGAATCGTCGCAGAACAGGACGTCCTGACGGAACAATGTTCGGATACAATGCTTTGGGGTATTTCACTTATGATGACTTCAATCCTGACGGTTCCTTAAAGGCAGGCATCGCTACTCAACCCTGGGGGCAGGTATATCCGGGTGATTTGCGCTACGAAGATTTAAGTGGTCCTAACGGCGTGCCTGATGGAAAGATTGACGAGCATGACCAGACTGTAATCGGTTTCTCTAACTGGGCGCCCGAAATTATTTTCGGTCTGGCTCCTACTGTTCAATGGAAGAACTTCGACCTGAACGCATTGATTCAAGGGGCTACCCGTACCAGCATTTCATTGGGTGAGACTTTGGTAATGCCTTTCTTTGATTCTGGTTCGGCTACTAAGTTACAATTCAGTGATCACTGGACGCCGGATAACACGAACGCACCCTATCCCCGTCTGACCAGTGAAGTAACGGTGAATAACCATCGTCAACCTTCTTCGTGGTGGGTACGTGATGCTACTTATATCCGTTTGAAGAGCATTGAAATCGGTTATACCTTGCCTCGTTCGGCACTGAACTTTATTGGTATCAGCTCTGCCCGCGTATATGCTTCCGGACAAAACCTCTGGACATGGACTCCGTTTATGAAAGAGCTGATCGACCCGGAAGCCAAATCCGCTAATGGCAAATACTATATGCAGCAGGCTGTATATGCTTTTGGTTTGAATATTACTTTTTAATTAGTTAACCATCATAACAAGATAGAATATGAGAATACATAATATAATAAAAACAGTTTGCCTGGCAGGCTCATTAGCCTTGCTGTCTGCCTGTGAAGACTGGCTTGAAATAGAGCCGAAAGACCGTTTTGGAGATACAACGGTCTGGGGATCGGAAGAAAATGCCGATATGTTTCTGAATGATATCTATAATCAGTTGCCGCATCTGAACAATGAAACACAGAATCTGGACCAATATTCGGATAATTCATACGTAGGTGCGGAATGGATGAATGCCCGTACAACGATTTATACCGGAGCATTATCTCCTACCAGTTGGATACCCGGCCCTTGGGATATGTGGAAATGGGGACGTCAGAACAATGACGACGCCAAAGGACAGTATGAACGTATCCGCTCCTGTAATCTGTTCATTACAAAAGTAACAGAATCCGATTTCTCGGCAGATTATAAGAAAGAACGTCTTGCAGAAGCGCGTTTCTTGCGTGCCTGGTTCTATCATTATCTCTGGATGGCGTACGGTGGTGTACCTATCATTACGGAAGTGCTGGATAATAACGTGAGTACGGATATCTTTTATCCGCGTGAGACTGCACAGAAAACATTTGAGTTTATCGACAAAGAGTTGGACGAGATTAAAGATGATCTTCCTCCACGTCGTAGCGGTTCCGATCTGGGACGTGCTTCCAAAGGAGCAATTCTGACGCTGAAAGGATGGGTGGAACTGTTCCATGCCAGTGAATTGCGTAATCCGGGTAAAGACAAGAAACGCTGGGAAGCAGCTGCGGCTACCTTGAAAGATGTAATTGACTTGCAGGTCTATCGTCTGCAACCGACTATTCTTGACCTTTGGACAGAAGCTACCAACAATAACGATGAAGTGATCTTCGACTTCCAGATGTCTAAGCAGAATGGCGGGCGTCGTGAAGGCCTGTTCGGTCCGGTGTTTGTAAAAGGAGTACAGTCCAGTTGGGGAAATATGCAGCCTACACAGGAACTGGTTGACGACTATTGCATGGCAAACGGATTGCCTATCACTGACCCTGCATCCGGTTACAATAAGAATAATCCTTATAAAAATCGTGAGAAACGCTTCTACCAGAGCATCCTGTATGACGGATCCATGTGGCAGGGGGAAGAGATTATCACTCGTGTAGGCGTAGGTAGTCCCAATGAGATTGATACTTCTTCGGATAGTGACGTTACGAATACGGGATACTATACTCGTAAGACGATTGACGAATCCGTGAATGGAGCGGACAATCTGCAAATGAGCAACGGAATGGCAAATTATATTTTCTTCCGTTATGCAGATGTGTTGCTGATGTATGCAGAAGCTTCTTTGGAAGCCGGAGATAAACCGACTGCCATCGAATATCTGGATATGGTGAGAACACGTGGAGATAATATGCCTTCTATCAACGATACTTATCCGCAGGGAATCACAGAAAATCAGTTGCGGGAAATCATTCGGAGAGATCGTCGCATAGAACTGGCGTTTGAAGATAAGCGTTGGTGGGACATTCTTCGCTGGAAGATTTGTGATGGTGAAAACGGAGTGATGAATAAACCGATTGGCGGTATGAAAATAGAAGATACCAATGGAGATGGTGTGTGGGAATACAATTATCATGAAGTTGGTAAACGTACCTTCCTGCCACGTATGTATTATCAGCCCATTCCGCAGTATGTGATAGACAAGAATCCGGTGATCCGCGAGCAAAATGGTGGTGAAGACGGATGGGTAAACGGGCAGAATCCCGGATATTAATAAAGAATGTAAACCTTGAAAGATTATTCGTATGAAACTAAATAGATTTGTCATGGCGGCAAGTGCGGTACTTTGTTCGTTTGCCTTGCTGAGTGGATGTAGTGATGATGATGTTTGTAAAGTATATATTCCGGAAGCCAAAACTTTGCAGATTAAAAACTTCGATTTGGGTGAAGAACTGAGAGAAGTATTTCATGTGGCTGTGACTGCCAGTGACTATGTGACCCGTTCCGGTAAGGAAGTGGGAGGAGATGTAAAGGTACAGTTGACTGTGGATGAGGCGAAGGTGCAGGAGTATAATTCTTTGTGTGGGACAGACTATCCTTTACTTCCTTCCGATTGCTATACGCTGACAACAGAAACTGTGATTCCGGCCGGGGAGAGTTCTTCTGCCGATCTGGTGCTTACGGTAAATGCACAGGGAAAAATCCAGCCGTTTGATTCTTATTTGCTGCCGGTCACTATCACTTCGGTAGAAGGTGCGCAGGCGGATCATATTCAGCAGACGGTATATTACCTTTTGAGTGGTGCGGAAGATGTATGGGCGATGCCATTGGCCGATCGCAGTGCATGGCAGGTAGTAGAAGTTTCTTCGGAAGAGACGAGCGGCGAAGGATCAGAGAACGGTCACGCTATCCACGCTTTTGACGGACTGAAAGGAACTTTCTGGCATACACAATGGAAAGGCAACGAGCCTCAGCCACCACATCATATCGTAGTAGATATGGGGCAGGAAGTGAAAATGCTGGGCTTTCAGTATGTATCCAGAGATCATGGTGAAGCATGGCCGCAGGAGATGACGATGGAAACCAGTCTGGATGGCTCGAAGTGGGAGTCGGCAGGAACTTACAGCGACCTTCCTGCGGGGGCAAAAGAGGAATTCCGTTCCTATTTTCCGGGATTTAAGCAGGCACGTTATTTCCGTCTGACAATAACTGCCGTGTATAGTGGCAAATGGGCAACAGCGGTAGCAGAGATTAATGCGATTTCTATTATTAAATAACAGAAAAAACGATTACCATGAAAAAATACATTTATATACTTTTGACGTTCTGTCTGTTAATCTCCTGTATGGAAGATCCGACGGCAGGTGTGGTCGTTCCTAAATATACTCCGTCTACCGAGAATCCGGGAGGTCCGGGTGAAGAACCGGGTGATGGGCTGATAGATCCGGCAGAACCGCTGGACAGGGGATTTATACATCTGAAAGGTCGTGAACTGAAATCTCTGAACTCTATTTCCATCACAGGGCTGAATGATGGCGAGAAAGTAATTCTTTCCACTTTGGCAGGGCTTGCAGCAAGAGTGACGGGCGATCAGGTTTATATCAATGAAGGCGGTCCTTCTTCCGTATGGTTGAAGCAGATGCAGAACAAGTACGGAATTCCGGTAAATACTTATAACGCTTTGGCTCCGTTGGTGCAGCATTATGTCGAAACCGGAGTGATCAAGGGATATATTGTCTATACGCCCTATTCGGAAGGACAATCTCATTCGATCAATGTAGCCACTTCTTTATGTGGTTTGCTTCGGGGGATTGCGGTACCGGAATCTCTTGTCGATAAGGTAAAGGCAATGGGAGTGACAACCGAACTTATGGACGTAAGGTCTTATGATGAGAAGTGGTTGTACGAGAATTATAAAGACCAGTTGGACAAGAGTCTGGCAGCCGATATGAAACCGGAAATCTTCCATCACCTGCGTGATTATATCACAATGACCAATGCTTTTGCTTTTTATGACTACAATGCGCGCGGGGATTGGTCATGGCGTACTTCTATACTGAAGGATCTGGATAAAGGAGCTTATTGTTTCGGTTATTATGATCTGGATGAATGGGGCATGGTGAATAATGCTTCTCAACTGGGTGTTTCTATGTTGCCGACCGATCAGGCGGCTAATTTGGCCACGTTGAGTAGTATATATGATACAACAGGACTGAAACAGCGTCCGGCAACTAAAGAAGTGGTTACCGAAGAGAATGTGCACTATGTGACATTCCTCGTCAGTGACGGTGATAATATCGCGTTTAACCTTTGGGGACAACAAGGATACATGGATCATGACCTGCACGGCCAATTCCCGCTCGGATATACCATTTCGCCTTCTCTGTACGATTTGGCTCCGGCTGTTTTACGCTGGTATTATGAGAATAGCAAAGAAGGCGATTACTTTGTAGCGGGTCCGAGTGGCAGCAGCTATATATTCCCGAGTAAGATGTCGGATGCCGACCTGGACGATTATCTGGCTAAGTTGAATGAGTATGTCGATAAGTCAGGCTTGAATATCTGTAATATTCTGGATCAGAAGATTATGGATAATCCGAAAGTTTACAATAAGTATCTGGCTCAGCCTAATATCGATGCGATTTTCTACACAGGATATGGAGAAAAAGGAGATGGAAGAATCAAATTTTCGGATAATGGCAAGCCGGTGATTGAGCAGAGAAGCGTATTATGGGAAGGCATCGACGGTGGCTCGAACAGAGGTGAAGAATCGACTGTCATTTCTCAGATCAATAGCCGCTCTGCCAATCCACATAGTGCCGACGGATATACTTTTGTATTTGTACATTGCTGGACAAAGAACCAGCAAAGTATCAAAACCGTCATTGATGGATTGAATGACAATGTGCGTGTTGTTCCGGTCGATCAATTCGTGCAGCTGGTGAAACAAAATCTGGGTCCTAAATAAACGAATATACTCGTAAGTTATTTATTATGAACATAAAAGTATTAGTTGCATCGGCAGTTGCTGCGTTCAGTTCTCTGCCGGTCATAGCTCAACAAGCGCCAGCTCCTTGCGGGTTGGTTCCGAGTGCCCGTCAACTTGAATGGTACAATCGGGAGATGATCGCCTTCTTTCATTTTGGAATCAATACATTTGAAGAATATGTGAATGAAGGAGACGGGAAGGCAAGTACGGCAATTTTCAATCCAACAGCCCTGGATTGCAGGCAGTGGATGCAGACATTAAAAGCAGCGGGGATTCCCGCTGCTATTCTGACTGCCAAGCATGCCGACGGATTTTGCTTGTGGCCTAGCAAGTACACAGATTATAGTGTGAAGAATGCAGCGTGGAAGAACGGTAAAGGAGATGTAGTCCGCGAGTTTGTCGATGCTTGTGAAGAGTATGGATTGAAGGCGGGAATCTATCTGGGACCTCATGACCGTCACGAACACCTTTCACCTTTATATACGACCGAACGCTACAAAGAATATTATGCCCACCAGCTTGGCGAACTGATGAGTGATTACGGCAAGATATGGGAAACATGGTGGGATGGCGCCGGAGCCGATGAATTGACAACGCCTGTTTATCGTCATTGGTATAAGATTGTCCGTGAGAAACAGCCGGATTGCGTTATCTTCGGTACAAAGAATTCTTATCCGTTTGCTGATGTCCGCTGGATGGGGAATGAAGCGGGAGAAGCGGGTGATCCTTGTTGGGCGACGACTGACTCAGTAGCTATTCGTGATGAAGCTCAGTATTACAAAGGTTTAAATGAGGGTATGCTGGATGGTGATGCGTATATTCCGGCAGAAACAGATGTTTCAATACGTCCCAGCTGGTTCTATCATGCCGAAGAGGATAGCCGTGTGAAGAGTGTCCGTGAACTTTGGGATATCTACTGTACCTCCGTGGGGCGTAATAGTGTATTGCTTCTGAATTTCCCGCCCGACAGACGTGGTTTGATTCATTCGACCGATTCGCTGCACGCCGCCTTGTTAAAACAGGGGATTGATGAGACTTTCAGTACGAATCTGTTGAGAGGAGCCAAAGTGAAAGCGACCAATGTACGGGGCGCAAAGTATAGTCCGGAAAAAATGCTGGACAATGAGAAAAACACTTATTTTGCCGGAAAAGACGGAGAGGTAAAAGCGGATATAATTTTTACCTTGCCCAAAACTATTGAGTTTGATTGTCTGATGATCGAAGAAGTTATCGAATTGGGACATCGGACGACGAAGTGGAGTGTGGAGTACACTGTTGATGGCAAAAACTGGATCACAATTCCGGAGGCGACGGACAAGCAGGCCATTGGTCATAAATGGATTGTACGTCTGGCACCGGTGAAAGCAAAGCAGGTACGTTTGCGTATTCAGGACGGTAAGGCTTGTCCGGCTATCCATACTTTTGGCGTATATAAACAGTCACCGGTTTTCAAATTATAATATAAATTAGACTACTAAATGATGCAACGATTAAAAATCTTGGGAAGTGCATTGATTGCACTGTCGTTTTCCGCCTCTGCGGTTGTGGCGCAGCAGTTTGATCCGAAGCAAGGATATGAAATCCATACGGTCAACGGATTAGTGCTGGACAATCAGGAGAGTCTGGATACGAATACGAAAATATTTATCAGTAAGCAGGAGGCAGACAAAGAATCGCAGGTCTGGAACCTGATTCCATGCGAACAAGAGGGATGTTATACGATAACCAGTCCCTTGACTCAAATGAATGTAGATAATAGTGGTAAAGGAAAAGTAGAATGTTCCGTGATTCAATGGTCGGCAGACCCTAAAAATCCGAATCAGCAATGGAAAATAACGGCTTTGCCGAATGGAAATTACGTATTAACCAATGTCGGGACTGGCTATAACTTAGGATTTCCTGATGCCGGACTGGTCGGAGAGCCTGTCTTTCAGTTAGAACCGGAAGCTTCGAAAAGTAACCAGCAGTGGCAGATACGGAAATCGAATCTGAAAGTAGTGGCGGAAGCCTTGAAAACAACGAGTCATAATGACTGGGAAAATGAACGTATCTATGCAATCAATAAAGAAGAAGGCAGGGCTACATTTATTCCTTTCGCCAATTCGGAAGAGATGAAGGCGGATCCCGCTTATACCCGTCCTTGGGAGCGTACCCGCTCTTCCCGTTATCTGCTGTTGAATGGAAACTGGAAGTTTAACTGGGTGAAACAACCTTCGGAACGTCCGGTGGATTTCTATAAAACGAGTTATGATGTCTCTGGCTGGAAAGAGATTCCTGTTCCCTCCAACTGGGAGATGCACGGATATGGTACACCTATTTATACCAATATTACTTATCCCATCCGTAACAATCCTCCTTTTATACAGGGGCAGCGTGGATATACTGTAGAGAAAGAGCCGAATGCGGTAGGATCTTATCGCCGTGAATTTGCTCTTCCTGCCGACTGGAAAGACAAAGAAGTCTTTATCCATTTCGATGGAATTTATAGTGCAGCTTATGTATGGATCAACGGTAAGAAAGTCGGTTATTCGCAAGGGTCCAGTAATGATGCAGAATTTCGTATCACTCCTTACGTCAAAGCGGGTAATAATACGGTTGCCGTGGAAGTTTACCGCTGGTGTGACGGCAGTTTCCTTGAAGATCAGGATATGTTCCGTTTAAGTGGTATTCATCGGGATGTTTATTTGGTAGCCAGTCCGAAAGTTCGTCTACGTGACATTCACCTGACTTCTCAGATCAGCGACCGTCTGGATAAAGCGGAACTGAAAGTGAAAACGGATGTGCATAATTACGGAAAGAAAGTACAGGAAGCTACCGTACGTGTCTCTTTGCTGAATACGGAAGGAAAGCCTGTGAGTTCGTTTATCATACCTACCGGTAAGATAACTGGTGGACAGGAAAACGTCTGTGAAGGTACGACTACGATTCGCGACCCTCGGTTATGGAGTGCTGAGACTCCTTCTCTGTATACCGTCCAACTGGAACTGCTTGATGCCGCAGGCAATGTGCTTGAAGCGACGAGCCAGCAATATGGCTTCCGTAAGATAGAGATCCGGAATAATAAGGTGTATATCAACAATGCATTGATCCTTTTTAAAGGAGCCAATCGGCATGACATACATCCGCAGTTTGGAAAAGCTGTTCCGGTGGAAAGTATGATAGAGGACATTCTTCTCTTTAAGCGTTTCAATCTCAACACGATTCGTACCAGTCATTATCCGAACGATCCGAAGATGTATTCGCTGTATGATTATTATGGCTTGTACGTCATGGATGAGGCCGATATTGAGTGTCACGGCAATATGTCGCTGTCAAACCGTGAAAGTTGGGAAGGAGCTTACGTCGACCGGATGGTGCGTATGGTGGAACGGGATAAGAATCATCCTTCGGTCATTTTCTGGTCAATGGGCAATGAGTCCGGTGGTGGTCGTAATTTTGAGGCTACCTATCAGGCGGCCAAAGCGATAGACGACCGTTATATCCATTATGAAGGAATGAACGATGTGGCCGATATGGATTCCCGTATGTATCCTTCGATTGAAAGTATGATCGAACAGGACGAGCACCCCCGTAACAAGCCTTATTTCCTTTGTGAATATGCTCATGCGATGGGCAACGCCATCGGTAATTTGGAAGAATACTGGGATTATATTGAGCATCATTCGAAACGTATGATCGGAGGATGCATCTGGGATTGGGTGGATCAGGGCATTAATATGCCCGGACAGCCTGCCGATCATTATTATTTTGGAGGCAGCTTCGGTGATCGCCCTAACGACAATGATTTCTGTTGTAACGGGATTGTGACGGCTGATCGTCAGGTTACTCCTAAGTTGTGGGAAGTGAAGAAAGTCTACCAATATATCACATTGGAACCGAATGCTGAAAACAGTATCGGCGTTCGTAACCGCTATGCTTTCCTGAATCTGCATGATTTTAATCTGCGCTATGTGATTTTGAAAGATGGTGTGCCGATAGCGGAAGAAGAGTTCAGCCTACCCGATGGTAAGCCTGGAGAGCATCGTGCGGTGCAGATACCTTATTCCCGCTATTTAACTTCAGAAGGTGAATATTATTTGAACCTTGAAATAAAACTAAAGAAGGATTGCGTATGGGCAAAAGCCGGACATATCGTAGCTACGGAACAACTTTTGCTTCAAAAATCCCCGAATACCGGGCTACAGCCGGTAGCAGTTTCCGCCTCATCTAAAGAATCTCTGTTTAAGGTGGTGGAAGAGGAGAAGCGTTATTTGTTCTTCCGCCGTCCCGGTGTAGAAATCACCTTTGATAAGAAAGAAGGCAAGTTGACCGGTATCCGTTATAATGGCGATAATATGCTTCATCTGCGTGAAGGATGGTCGCTGAATACGTTCCGTTTTATCAATAACGATGTGCGTAAATGGCAGGATACCCAAACGGAGGTAATCAGTTTCGACTGGAAATGCTCGGAAGATAATCAGTCGGCAATTGTAACGATTCAGTTGCAGGAAACCGTCGGAGATGTGAAAGTGCCTTATACATTGATTTACCGTTTGTATGGTAATGGTGAAATAGATGTGGATGCTTCTTTTACAACGAATGATGACTTTAATCTTCCCCGTCTGTCGTTACAGGCCTTCTTTAATCCTTCGTTGGAGCAGTTGGAATGGTATGGTCGCGGTCCGATAGAAAATTATCGGGATCGGAAGAATGCGGCTTATGTCGGCAAATACCAGTCTGCTGTCAATGATATGAAAGAGAGTTATGCCCGTTCTCAGACGATGGGTGGGCGTTGTGATACCCGCTGGCTGACTTTGACCAATAAAGCAGGTAAAGGAATCAAGATTACTGCTGCCGATACATTTGATTTCAGTGCTTTGCACTATACGGATAAGGACTTGTTTGAAATCAAGTACGGTCATGCCTTGCCTGATATTTATCGTGCGGAGGTGGTGCTGAATCTGGATTGCATACAGCGTGGTCTGGGTAATGCCAGTTGCGGACCGGGTCCCCGTCCCGCTTATGAAATTCAGAAGAATACAGTTTATAAATATGCTTTCCGCATGTCTCCTTTTTCAAAATAAGGAAAGATTGACAGGATAACAAGGTCTTAATAGTTTGTAGAAAGAGTGAGCAGCCAAATCTTATAAAAGATGGCAACTGCTTACTCTTTTTTTGTATTTAAGGATAGATTCTGTGTTCTTTTCGTACTTTTGTAACATGGACTCTAAATTATATACCACGATGAAACAAAGAATTATATTATTCGGATTAATACTTGTAGGAACAGTAACTTTTGCACAGTCTCCCGTAGAAAAAGGCTTGAACACGATCAACCGTTCTTCTGCCGAAGCAACAATCGGTTTCCTTGCAAGTGATGAATTACAGGGACGTGAAGCCGGATTCCACGGTTCGTATGTCTCCTCTGAGTATATAGCATCTATCTTACAATGGATGGGAATCCAACCTCTGAACGAAAGCTACTTCCAGCCTTTTGATGCTTACCGCAAAGAGCGTCAGAAGAAAGGACGTCTGGAAGTTCATCCGGACTCTGTAGCGAAGCTGAAACAGGAAGTTCATCAAAAACTATCTATGAGGAACGTACTGGCTATGATTCCCGGTAAGAATATGAAGGAATATGTCATCGTAGGCGCTCACTTTGACCATTTGGGGATAGACCCGGCACTTGACGGAGATCAGATTTATAACGGCGCGGATGACAATGCTTCCGGTGTCTCGGCTGTATTGCAGATTGCCCGGGCATTTCTTGCAAGCGGACAACAACCGGAGCGAAATGTAATCTTTGCCTTTTGGGACGGAGAAGAAAAGGGATTGCTCGGTTCTAAATATTTTGTACAGACTTGCCCTTTTGTTTCGCAGATCAAGGGATATCTCAACTTTGATATGATAGGTCGCAACAATAAGCCGGAACAACCGAAACATGTCGTCTATTTCTATACAGCTGCTCACCCCTCTTTTGGAGACTGGCTGAAAAAGGATATTAAGAAGTATGGTTTACAGTTGGAACCGGACTATCGTGCCTGGGACAATCCGGTAGGGGGCAGTGACAATGGAACGTTTGCCAAAGCAGGTATTCCTATTATCTGGTATCATACGGACGGACATCCCGATTATCACCAGCCATCCGATCATGCTGACCGGTTAAACTGGGATAAGATAGTGGAAATCACCAAGGCTTCTTTTCTTAATATGTGGAAGATGGCCAATGAAGCTTCATGGTAACTCAGCCTCACTGAAAGGCTGTTTTACATCTTGCAATAAAGGGCGGAAGGAATCAGTTTGAATAACCATGCCACATATTTCCATCTTTTGGAGATAAAGGCGACTTTTTTCCTGTCTGATATAGCCTTTTTGATTTGTTTTACGGCTTTATCGACAGGAGTAACCCAAAACAATCCTTCTCCTTTCGCCATCGCTGTATCTACAAATCCCGGACGGATGTCAGTGGTGTAGACAGCAAAGGGTAGCTTTGCCGCCTTTTGCCGCAGTCCCTCCATGTAATTGATTTGATAGGCTTTTGAAGCATTATAAGCTGGTGCTACACCGCTGCCGCGTGTTCCGCCTACTGAGGAAATGTTAATCAGATGCCCGCCTTTCTGCTGTTCAAAGTACCGGAACCCCCAGTCGGCGATATTGGTAAATCCCACTACGTTGGTCAATAAGGTCGGTTCTTCGAGCTGATAGGAGAGCTGCGGATTCAGTTCCCCCGTTCCGGCACAGATAATCAGCATATCCATGTCTCCCATTTCTTGTACAAGCGTTTCCAGTGATAAAAGGGTCGTTTCTGTGTGAGTGATGTCACATACCTGATAGAATAGTTTATCTTTATCTTGTGCGCAAATTTCTTTTAATAGATTCTCACGGCGACCGGTGATGCCGATAAGGTAGTCTTCACGGGCATACTGTTCTGCCAATCCACGACCGATGCCGGAGGTTGCGCCTACAATTATTATTTTCTTCATGAATTAAAATAGACTATGTTTGCCTGCAAAGGTAGGGGAGGAGTCTGAATAAAATCTTGATTGAAATCAAGAATTTACTTCCGAACTACTTTTCTCCGGATACGGCTCAATGTTTCCGGACGAATCAGGAGATAGGAGGCAAGTTCTTTTAAAGTAATCAGTTTCAGCAGGTCGGGACAGCGGTTGATAATATCCAGATAACGTTCTTCCGGTGTCAGACTGTACATGGAGATCATCCGATCATATATTTCCCACAGAAGAGTTTCCGCAATCCGGCGTCCCAGTTTTTGGTGGTCGTTGTTAATGTCGTAGAAATCTGCCAGTTGGGAATGGTTGATCACATACACCGTACAGTCGCATAACGCTTGAATATCTACATTTGATTGGTCCTGCAACTGGAAAGCCGGATAATTCCCGACAAAAGAATGGTCGAATGTATATCCGACAATGCTGCTTTCGCCCAGACTGTTGACGCAACAATAGCGGAAAGAGCCGGAAACAACAAATCCCATGATCTTACAGGCTTCTCCTTGCCGTACAAAGTACTCTCCTTTTTTATAAGAAGTCTCTTTTCCCTGCTGTAATGTAAAATCTACAATAGGGGAATAGTTGATATGGGAAGTATATTTATTGAAATCTTCCACAGTACGACAATGATTAACCTTCGTTTATCACTTGGAATCCGGCAAGTTTCAAATCCTCCCAATAACCGGGATACGATTTGGAAACAACTTGCGGGTCAGCAATCAGCAGCTTAGGGAAGGTGATTACTGCCGGTGCGAATGCCATCGCCATCCGGTGGTCTTCGTAGGTCGCAATCACAGGAACCGCTTCCGGTTCGCAACGTTCGCCGTTCCACATCAATACGCTGTCATTTTCTTCTTCGATGAGGTATCCCAGCTTTTTAAGTTCGGTTCTCAATGCGGCGATGCGGTCTGTTTCCTTTATTTTCAGACTCTGCAAGCCTGTGAAGCGGAAAGGGATATTTAATAAAGCGCAAGTTACAACGAACGTCTGTGCCAGGTCCGGAATGTCAACGAAGTCTTCTTCCAGTCGTTCCGGTGCCTTGCCTGTTTTTTTGATCTTTACGCCTTGGGGAGTAAACTCCGTCGTGATCCCCAAACGAGAGAATACTTCCGCTCCCCGACTGTCTCCCTGATAACTGTTGCGGAATAATCCCAACAGTTCAATCTCTGCTTCCGGAGACAAAGCGGCAATCTGATACCAGTAAGAAGCAGCGCTCCAGTCGCTTTCTACGGTGAAGGGGACACTCTGATACGGTTGCGGAGCTACGGAGATGCTGCTGGGCGAAGTCCATGCCGCCTTTGCTCCGAAGTCCTGCATTAATTGCAGTGTCAGATTGATATAAGGACGGGAAATGATTTCTCCTGTCAAGTGCAGTGTCAGTCCGTCTTTGAGCACAGGACCTATCATCAGCAGGGCGGATATATACTGTGAACTGACGTTTCCCTTCAGCGTGATTTCATTTCCTTTCAGCTCTGCGCCCTTGATGCGAAGAGGCGGATATCCTTCGTTATGGGTGTACTCTATTTCAGCTCCCAACTCGCGAAGGGCGTTGACCAGAATCTGTATCGGGCGTTGCTGCATACGG
The DNA here is from genome assembly GCF_003434395.1 of Bacteroides sp. AM23-12. NCBI lineage: Bacteria > Pseudomonadati > Bacteroidota > Bacteroidia > Bacteroidales > Bacteroidaceae > Bacteroides > Bacteroides sp. AM23-12. The sequence goes on along the minus strand of NZ_QTLF01000032.1, from coordinate 25,276 downwards.
GCGGTGCCTGTGATAATCCGTTCTCCCGAAGTGGCACTCAGATAAGCGGTCAGGAAACGCATGGCGGTTCCGGCTGCCATGATGTCTATAGTCTCTTTACCTTCGGTCAGGGCTTTTATCATGACTTGGGTATCATCGCAATCGGACAGGTTTTCCGGTGGATAAATGCCTTTACCCAGCGCATTGATGATGAGTGCACGGTTGCTGATACTTTTGGAAGCTGGCAACTGGATTGTTGCCTTTACCATGGAAGGGGAAATAAGTTTATAGAGCATCATTCTAAGTATATTCTTTGTTATGGAGTACAAAAGTAGAGATTTATTCGGAGACTTCCAACAGCTTCTGACTCTTATTGAGAGAGTTGAAATAATATCTGTACCGATGTTTCTGCTGATATTTGGTTTATCAATTAACAGTTTATAATGAATAGTTTGCGAAGAAACTTTATATTTGTGGCAAATAAAATAACTAATTTATGAATATACCGAATATCCGTTTGCTGAATCAGCAGTTATTAAATCCACTTTTCCGTGAACCTAAAGAGTTGGTGTCTTGGATGGGAGCCATGCAGGCACAGAACTATTCCATGGTGAAGTGGGCAGTAGGGATGCGTCTGAAATCGGCTACAATTCAAACAGTAGAGAAGGCGTTGCGTGAGGGAGAAATTCTGAGGACTCATGTGATGCGTCCTACGTGGCATCTGGTGGCGGCAGAGGATATCCGCTGGATGCTGAAACTTTCCGCGCAACGTATTATTTCGGCAAATGATTCTTTTGCGAAAGGATATGATCTGGACATCCCAAACGAACTCTATACGAAAGCGCATGACCTGTTGGAGAAGATTCTTTGTGGAAAGAAAAGCCTGACAAAACAAGAGATTGCCGAACACTTTAACCGTTCGGGGATTGTGGCGGACAATCACCGTATGACTCGCTTTATGGCACGTGCGGAGCAGGAAGGCATCATTTGTAGTGGCGAGGACAGAGGAAGCAAATGCACGTACGCACTTTTGGAAGAACGGGTTCCGCCGATGCCCGAACTGACGAAAGACGAGTCTTTGGCGCGCTTGGCACGGAGTTATTTCCGTAGCCATTCTCCGGCAGTTTTGCAGGATTTCATTTGGTGGTCGGGGCTGCCGGTTTCGGATGCAAAACAGGCTGTTTATCTGATTGCTTCGGAACTGACAACCGAACAATGGAAAGAACAGACATGGTATATTCATGACACCTGCCGGACTCGTGGCAAACTGTCGGGACATATACATCTTTTGCCCTCCTATGATGAATATCTGCTGGGATATAAAGACCGGACGGATGTTCTGCCCCTTGAACATTATCCCAAAGCGTTTACTAACAACGGACTGTTCTTTCCGATTGTCCTTCATAACGGTCAGGTCATAGGAAACTGGGATAAATCGGAAAAGAAGAAAAGTGTCGACCTGAAATATTCATGGTTCAGACAGGTGGCCGATATGGATGAAGAAACGTTGGAACGGGAGCGGCAGAAGTTTGCCCGTTTTTTGGGAAAATAGCTTGATGGGACACTGGTAAAGTGGGAGTGTTTAGTGGAAAGTTCCGTTAGGATATGGAACCGGGTTCTGTTACTATCCATTAGCCGACGATAGTTACTCATTAATCACATAAATAGCGATTTTTTTTCGTTGCACCTAGGTGAAACGAAAGAGTCACCTAGGTGCTTCAGTTGTTTAACCAAGGTGAGACAATTGTTGTACCTAGGTGCAACGGAAGAAAATAGCCAAGAATGACGATTATTTTGGCTGATGGAATACTTGTTTAGCCATACATCTCCCTAAAGGGTAATTGTTCTGAGTGAATCGCTATTGATTGGCTCAACAAGACTGTCCGTGAAGTGTGATTGTGTACCATCATTTTGCTCCGCCATCTAAGGGAGCTTGTTGGAAGAACTGTCTTTCTTTATTTGTCGGCTTGTTTTTTAGCCCATTCCAGTCTCCGCTGATCTGCCAAAGGAGTTACCTTAAACTCTTCGAATGTGGCCGTGAATCCCTTTCCGTCCGGGCAGGCTCCCATTAATCCGACCATAACCGGACAATTATCCTGCAACCAGCAAGTACGCATCATCGTATATTCCTTATCATCGCGGGAGAAGAAAATCTCCACTGCATCCAGTCGGCGGACCGCTTTAATCCATAAAGAACGAGGAGCATCCGGCAGTTGCACTACACTCCAGTCGCTGGTGTGGTGGGTGACTACGGCACTTACATTCTGTTTGCCGTCTACGTATTCTACCCCTGCCTTTATCCAGTTCTCATGATCGATGCGCAACATCAATCCCATTTGGTCGAAAGTAGTCACATAGTTTCCGGTTATTTTCACTTTCACCTCAAACTCTCCGCCATAAGTAGCATAGTAGAAAGGTCCGTCGTCTACCGTAAATCCGTAGTGGGAAATTCGCCAGAAATCGGTTTTCGCCGGAACGTCCATCACTAAAGCCTTGCCTTCTTTTATTTCCCATTGCTGAGGCTCATTCAGCCAGTTCATTTTGTCCAGACTTTGTGCCATAGAAGAAGTTGCTGCCGCCAATAACGCGATTGACATGATTTTGATTTTTAAATGTTTCATGTTCGTTTCTTATTTATTTATCTTTGTGGTGCAAAGATAGGTCATGCCTGTCCTTGCGACAATACTGAATAATAACCATTTTATACGATGGACGTACTACAAAAAGAAATAGATGAAGTCTATGCTACGCATCCGACAGCGCACGAAGCACTGGATAATGGAATAGTGGAACAACACCAGCAGTTTGTCCGCTCATTGACGGAAGTTAATGGAGGGTGTGCTGTCATTTCCGATCTTTCGAACCGGAAAAGTTACGTTACTGTCCATCCGTGGGCGAATTTCCTGGGACTTACTCCCGAAGAGGCGGCTTTAAGCGTAATTGATTCGATGGACGAAGATTGTATCTACCGGCGCATTCATCCGGAAGATTTGGTAGAAAAGCGTTTGATGGAATACAAGTTTTTCCAGAAGACTTTTTCCATGTCTCCCGGCGAACGGCTGAAATATCGGGGCAGATGCAGACTGCGTATGATGAATGAAAAAGGCGTTTATCAATACATTGACAACCTTGTGCAAATCATGCAGAACACCCCTGCCGGCAATGTCTGGCTGATCTTCTGCCTTTATTCCTTATCTGCCGACCAACGGCCGGAACAAGGCATTTATGCTACGATAACCCAGATGGAACGTGGGGAAGTAGAAACATTATCCCTTTCGGAAGAGCACCGCAATATCCTTTCAGAACGCGAAAAGGAAATACTGCGCTGCATACGGAAAGGGCTGTCGAGTAAAGAAATAGCAGCGACTCTTTATATCAGTGTGAATACGGTCAACCGCCACCGACAGAATATTTTGGAAAAACTTTCTGTCGGCAACTCGATAGAAGCCTGTCGGGCAGCGGAGCTGATGAAATTGCTGTAATATTCCTTGAATTTATCCGGGATTTATCCAGATAGAGTATTTATCCAAGTAAAGATAGCAGATCATCGAGTCTTTTCACCTGTTTCAAGCGTTCGTGTGCGAACGTTTCCGTTACTTCATGCTTCCACATGACTTCAAAAGGAATATGTACTCCGTATCCACCTAAAGATAAGACCGGCTGAATATCCGATTTAAAAGAATTGCCGACCATCAAAAGTTCGGAAGGAGCTATTTGCAGAATACTCAATAGCCGGAGATATTCTTTTTCCGTCTTGTCGGACATCACCTCGATATGGTCAAAGTAAGGAGATAATCCCGAACGTTCCAGCTTATTCTCCTGGTCCAGCAAATCTCCCTTTGTAGCTACTACCAACTTGTATTTTCCCGTTTCTTTCAGCGTTTTCAGCGTTTCCTTGACTCCCGGAAGTAATTCGATAGGCATTTTCAACAAGGATTTCCCTAAATCGACAATTTGCCGAATAATGTCGGCTGCAATCTTTCCGTTGCTGATCTGTAATGCTGTTTCGACCATTGAAATGGTAAACGCCTTGGCGCCATATCCCAAAATTTGCAGATTATTCATTTCTGTTTGGAATAAGGCGGCTGAGATTTCTTTGGAGGTGCCATACGGTTTCAGCAAATCCGTATACTGTTTTTCCACTTCCTGAAAAAAAGGTTCGTTACTCCACAGCGTGTCGTCTGCATCAAAAGCTATGACTTTAATAAGTTCTTTCATCGGTCTTGTCGTTAATGGGGGACGAGAATCGTTCCGTTATATTTTGCGGCAAAGTTACTGTATTTTCATATAAATCCCTATCTTTGTTACCCGTTTTAAGTTTGAATTTTAATAGGAGATACAATAATGAAAATAGGAGATAAGGTGCGTTTCCTCAGTGAGGTAGGCGGTGGAATCGTAACAGGATTCAAAGGAAAAGACTTTGTACTGGTGGAAGATGCGGATGGTTTTGATATCCCGATGCCGATACGTGAATGTGTCGTGATTGAGGCGGATGATTACAATATAAAACGCAAGCCTGCCGCGACAGCTCCGAAGCAGGAGGAACCCGCGAAGCCGGCCAAACCGGAAATGCTGGTTATACAGCGCCAGCCGGAAGTGCGTGGCGGTGATACGTTGAATGTGTTTTTGGCTTATGTGCCCGAAGATGCCAAAGCGATGATGACTACTCCTTTCGAGGCATATTTGGTGAATGACAGCAATTACTATCTGTATTATACTTATCTGAGTGCGGAAGGAAAGGCTTGGAACAACCGTTCACATGGACTGGTAGAGCCGAATACCAAACTGTTACTGGAAGAATTCACCAAGGATGTATTGAATGAAATGGAACGGGTAGCTGTCCAGCTGATCGCTTTCAAGGATGGAAAGCCTGCTGCCATCAAACCTGCTGTCAGCGTAGAGCTGAGGATTGATACGGTGAAATTCTATAAACTGCATACATTCAGTGCTTCCGATTTCTTCGAAGAACCTGCTCTGATTTATGATATTGTGAAAGATGACGTGCCTGCCAAGCAGGTATATGTGTCGGCGGAAGAGATTCAGTCAGCTTTGTTGCAGAAAAAGTTTGTGGATAAACCCAAGTCGCAGCCTATTATGAAGCCCAACCACGGTCAGAGCGGAAAAAATGGGATTATTGAAGTAGACCTTCATATTGATTCTCTGCTTGATGATACGCACGGAATGAGTAACAGCGAAATTCTGAACTACCAACTGGACAAATTCCGTGAAGTAATAGAGGCGAATAAAGAGAAGCGTGAGCAGAAAGTTGTGTTTATTCACGGAAAAGGAGACGGAGTGCTTCGGAAAGCCATTATTGATGAATTGAAACGGAAACACAGCAATTACCGTTATCAGGATGCCTCTTTTCAGGAATATGGTTTCGGGGCTACCATGGTGACTATCAAATGATTCCGGTGTACTTGTAAATGATGCTGAAAATGTATTTGCCGGAATAAAGTCCGGCAGGTGGGATGAGATAAAAAGAAGGGTGGAGAACTTGACCGGTCTCCACCCTTTCTCTTGCTATATGATTCAATTTTACTTACTTAGGTCGATGCCTTTATTCAGTAAAGTAAGGTTCATCAAAGCGGCATATTTAGCATATTGTTCAGCGCTGAGCGTCTTTCTCATAAGTTTCAAGTTGCCGTATACAGCGTTGCGCAATTTTGCTTCTTTATCTTTCTTGGCTGTAGTGGCTCTTGACATCTGTTCTGAGAAATAATCGCAGATGTTTGCTACTTCTTCGCTCTGAACAGAGTTTAACTGCAAATATTTACCTAATTTATTTACGTTGATGTTACCTTCCCATTTTGCAGTTGTAGGTTGGTTTCCTGCTGCAAAAGTCGAAGCAGCGAGGCAGAGTGCTGCCACTAATGTTAATCCTAAACGTTTCATAATACCTACTTTTTAATTGTTATACCTAAAAACTATTCCTAAAAAACAAATCTAATACCTATTGAAAACTGATCTAATCGCTTAGTTTTTTCTTTTTACCTATGCAAATATAGCGATATGTTTTATAGCATAAAAATAAAGAAAAGGAAAAGATTTTGTTTCGGTTGATTTCTTGATGTAAATCAAGAAATCAACTGCTTTTTGATACAAAAAGACCTTATTCTGAAACATTTTTGCAATACGTGTGCGGAAACGAAAATGTAATATAACTGAATTTTAAGGAATATTGCTGTTAAAATGATATTGAGCAAAGGAAGGTGACGAGAAATGGAACACTGAAATCAACTACAAAACCATGAAAGATAGAAATGATTACGAATTCTTTTCCGGAACATCGGGTGATGATGGGAAGAGTAGTGTCCATTGTGGTAGCTCCTCCTACAGAAATAGGGGCCAGCTTGCCGAAATACTTCACGAGTAACGGGGCTCCCAGCAATGCTATGATTTCACGCATGATGTTGGATAACAATGCGATTGTTCCCAATTCCGGACCTTTATATTCGGTGATGAATATACTCGAAAGGGAATAGTAGCCGAATCCGGCTCCCACTGCCATACAGTCTGAAGAGGTTCTTTGGCTCATGAAAATGCCTGCTACGGCGCATCCTGCCAATGTGCCCAGTATCGTCATGACGGGGAGAAACATCAGGCGGGGATTCAGAGAACGGAAACTTTTCAGTGTATTGGGATCATTACCGATACTGATACCTACGCAGAACATCAGTCCGCAAAGGGCGTAATAGCTTAGTTTGCTATCCGTAAAATCGTAAGGAATCAGATGATAAAACCCGCAAAGGGTACCGAGAATGAAAAATGAGACGATGATCAGACTTCCTTTCATGCTTCCGTCTCCTTCCCTCTATTCCTTATATATAATAGGTACCAGAGTCCCCATGCGCAAAGTATACTGCCGGTCACTGCCGCCAGTGTGATAATGAGTGCTTCGAGTCCCAATGTATGCAGTCCTTTGATGATAGCCTCGTTTCCTCCTACATCAATCCCGAGGAGGAAGAGCAGGACCCATATCAGCAGGGTGATTATTTTATGTATCCAAGATAGTCTTTTATTACGTAACAGGAAGCCAAAAAGCATTCCTGTCAGCATAATTCCGATGATGATAAACATAGTAAGTGCCTGTTTTTGGCTGCAAAGATAATTGAAATAGATCGTTGTTCCTAATTAAAGTCGGTGGAGACGTTCGTAAAATGAAAGGAAACTTTCAGCGAATTTGGAATAAAAACAGAAATTGAAGCCTGGTTTTTAGTAAGATGTCTAATTTAAATTCATATATTTATAGCCGTCAAATTAATGTAAGATATATGCGGAGACTAAAACTATATTATTTGTTTTTCCACAGTACGTTGAAAATAAACGTTCCGCTGTCTATATTAGGTGCACTTATTGTATCAAAAGCTGACTGGAGCTTGTTTTGGGAAGCTTTTCCTTATCTATTGGGTGGCTGGGGAATTGTTGCCAGTTTGCTTTATAAGGAGTTTCTTGAAAAGGAAGCCTACTTTTTCTATTATAATTCCGGAATTCTGAAACGGAATTTGATTGTCTTTGTGTTTGCTGTATATTGGTCTGTACTTTGGATTGTAAAATTATGCATCACTTGCTTGAAATAGATAGTATTATTAAGAATTTCGGTACCAGGCAACTGCTGACTGATGTTTACCTGAAAATAAATACAGGTGATGTTATTGGATTGTTCGGCAGGAACGGTACGGGAAAATCCGTGTTGATGCAAATAATCTTCGGAACAATGAAAGCAGACCGGAAATTTATCCGGTTGGATGAATGTAAGGTCCTTTCGGCTCCTTACCAACATGCAAGGACAATAGCCTTCCTGCCGCAACAAGGCTACTTGCCCAAGCATGAAAAGATAAAGAAATTGGTAGACTGTTACCTGGATGCTAATGTCGTTCCCTATTTTTATGAGGATGATGAAGTTGCCCAGTCGTGTATGGAACGGCGTGTCTCCCAACTTTCCGGAGGTGAACGGAGATATTTGGAAGCTAAGTTGCTTTTGCTGGGCAATGCTAAATTTGTCCTGTTGGATGAGCCTTTCGATTATTTATCCTTTCATTTGGTAGATAAACTGATCGGGTTAATAAAAAAACATTCGGAAGAGAAAGGGATAGTGATTGCTGATCATAATTACGAAAAAGTCTTAGAGGTTGTCAATCGACTTGTCTTGATTCGGGAGGGAGTATTGATGGAACTAACTGATAAGCGGGGATTGGTGGAGCAGGGGTATCTTTTAGATGAAAGTTACTTATGAATCCTGCTCCTATATTTATTTTTGCAAGTCATTTCGGGTTATTTTCCCTGATTCGAACCGTTTGAGATACTTCCGTGCTGATACCTATCATTCCCGTACCTCCATGTACATTACTGGGATATCTGAGAGGTTCGTTAATTGTTTCGTCATAAACGTCGGAATCGACTAGATTGAGTGCTTTCAGATAGTAATATTCTGTTTCCGTGATACTCAACAAACGGATGATGACATCCATTCCTTCATAATATCCGTTGTAATTGTTGTTGTATGGGATGGCGGGATCGTTGTAGACCGTCATTGTATAGGAGGTATCTCTAAATCGCGAATCATCAAAGACACCATAAATGTTTTTAGCTGTGTCGAACAGTCCGTTGTCTTCGTCATCTCCTGTGGAAGGTTGACCGTCTGTCAGTACTATGTCTTCGCGTCCGATAAATGAATAACTGATATGCTTTGTCCAGTGAAGATAATCTTCTCCTCCTTCTTCGTGGTTGTATCCCCATAGTCGCATTTGTTTATCTACTACAATGCGGTAGAAGTTTGCCTCGTTCGGGCGGTCTTTAAAAGTTATTTTGTAGCGCATGTAGTCTTGAGTATGTCCGTTTTGTGTTAGCGGGACGGTGAGCGTGTCGATGTTTTCTATTTTATCAAGGCGTTGCGGAACGGTGATTTCTGCCCAGGCATGATATTTGCCGTCATCGGTCATGGCATCAATACGCACTACTTCTCCCGAAGCAAATTTGCCTGTGATGTTGAACCGGCATTGCTTGTCATACTCAGTTTCCATCGGGAGTGGGCGCAAGGTCTCTCTTAACTCTCCGTTGACGTGAACCTCTACAGTGGCATTTTCAATGTGGTTGGCATAGTCTTTTCCCGTCAGGTTAAGGAATAAGACATTTGTCATACTGTCAGCGTTAATGAATGCATTCATTACCAATTTAGGAGGATTATCCTTTATATTAAAAGGGAGTTCATTTTCACAAGATACTGTCACCAGTATTATAACTAGCAGGATAAGCGGATGATATATATAAGTTTTCATGTTAACTTAGAATTTGTAAGTGTAAGTAAAAGATGGAATGCAGGGGAGCAGGGTATATTTTTTGATCACACTTTTTCCATCGTCATTATGAGAGCGAAATACCCATGCCGGATTCATGGAGTTGTATGCATTATAAAGACTGATGTTCCAGATACGCATTCCGTGCTTGGTCTTTTTATTGAAATTAATCCCTATGTTCAACCGGTGGCTCGCAGGTAGCCGGTAATTATTGCGATGTTCTATGTAATTGGCCTCTCCAACATTAGGGGAATTGTTATAAATAGGATTGTAGTAGTTATCGAATCCCAGAATAAAGCCATTGTTTGCTCCATTGCCAGGACGGATGATGGTTGTTTTTTCTTCGGGAATAGTACTGGTTCCTCCTGTGTAAAACACCCACGAGGCACCGATGTCAATGCGTTCGCTGAATTTATGGTTGAGAGTCAGATTAATATTATGGCGCCGATCATATTTGTATGGAAATCGCTCTCCATTGTTGATAGCACCTTTAGCAAATTTGCGGTCGCTTTTGGATAAGGTATAAGACAACCAGCCTGTTGTCTTCCCGAGCGTTTTTTGAGCCATAAATTCAATTCCCATCGAACGTCCTTTCCCCATTTCAACTTTGCTTTCCCATCCGGTGGAAGAACCGAAAAAACTGACTCCGTCTTTATATTCCAGCACATTGTACATGTCTTTGTAATAGCCTTCTACTGAGAACTCCCAACCTTTGATACCTGTATAATATCCTCCCAATGAATACTGGTGAGATCGCATCGGTTTGATTTTTTTTGTGACAGGCACCCATAAATCAGTAGGCATAGCGATGGGCATGGAAGAAAGCAGATGTACATATTGGCTCATCTTTGTATAAGATGCCTTGAGGATTACGTCTTTACTTAGTTGATAACGTGTTGAGACACGCGGCTGCAAAGAGAAATAACTTTGTTTTTGTACTTGAAACAGAGAAAAGTGTAATCCAAGATTAAGCCGTAGACGAGTACTGATTTTTAGGTTATCTTCTGCATAAGCTGATACTTCATGTGCATAAATCCGGCTGTTGTTCATACTGTGGTAAGTAGTGTCGCGAAATGCCTCAGAGTCTACCTTGTCTGATATTTTGGAGGTCATCACTTCCGGACGAAAACGGTGATAGATATATCCTGCTCCAAATTTAATATGGTGCATAGGAGATGGGTTGTAATCAAAATCTATCTGATAATTCCAGTCATTGATACCTGAACGATAGTCTGAAGAGTATCGGTTGATGAAGGTTGTGTTATTGGTGAGTGAATATTGATTATTCGAATATGCACTTACATTGAATAGGTAGTTGTTGTAGGAAACTGTCGTGTTGCTAAACAGGCGATTATTGAAAATGTAGTTCCATCTGGCGGAAATGATTGTGTTTCCCCAGTTCATTTTACTTCCGTCCTTGAAATCGCTATTATCATCATATTGGGTAGCGAAGTGATCTTTCCCGTTATAAGCACTCAGATATAAACGGCTCCGGTCGGAAAACTTGTGATTGATCTTTGCATTGATATCATAAAAGTAATAGTTGTATTTCTCATCATCGGGCATGAATGGCTTGGCTATTAAATCAATATACGAACGTCTGGCGGATATGTTGAATGATGTTTTGTCTTTCACAATCGGTCCTTCCAAATTTATTTTGCTGGTTAGCAAGCCGATACTGAGTGTCCCATGATATTTTTTCATATCCCCGTCATTGGTGCGTACGTCAATGACGGAAGAAAGGCGTCCGCCGAAGCGTGCAGGAAAGGAACTTTTAAATAAAGTGACCTTTTTGATAGCTTCAGGAGTAAAGACGGAAAAGAAGCCGAACATATGGTCTACGTTATATACCGGAGTTCCGTCAAGTAAGATCAGATTTTGGTCGGGACTGCCACCACGTATATATAATCCAGCCGATCCGTCTACTCCTGCCTGTACTCCGGGCATTAACTGAATGGCTTTCATTACATCTGATTCTCCTAATATACTTGGAGTATTCTTGATTTGCACCATTGGAATCTCGACAGCTCCCATCTGTGTGGCAACTGTCCCTGCTTCTGCTTTATCTGAAACGACCACTACTTCTTCTAATTGTGCGTTTCCTTTCATACGAATATTCAGCAGAGTATCTTGAGCAAGGGTGAAATGATGTGTTTCTGTGGTATATCCCAAATAAGAGAAACGTAATTCCGTTTCTCCTTCGGGCAGAGTGATACTATAAAAGCCGTAAGGATTGGTAGTAGTGCCTTGATATTGATGACTCTCAATGATATTAGTACCAATCAACGTCTCGGAAGACGTCCCGTCGGTAACATATCCGCTGATAGTAAACTTGCGGCTTACCGGCTTTTGCACCCTTTTCTTTTGCAGGAGAATGTATTTCTCAGAGAACTTGTAACTGATCGGTTCATCCTTGAATACGAGATCCAGTATCTCATGCAAAGGCATATCTTTCGCTTTCAGATTGATTTTATGGCTGATGCTGATTTCTTCACTGTAGATAAAAGAATATCCTGTAGAATTTTCGATTAACTTGACGAACTCCTTCAATGTAGCATTTCGCAATGTGATTGTGAGTCGGGCATTTGCATTCTGTGCGTATGCCTGTGCGGTGATAAGGATCACCATACCTATCAGAACGAGCGTTCTGACAGGCAGGTGTCCTTGGTGAATAGTTCTCATTTAGTCTAGTTTTTAGTAATAGTAATCTGTTGAGTGTTTCGTGAATAGTTGAAATAACCGGCATTATGCAGTACAGATAAAATCGCATCCAAGTCTTCTCCATTACGGAATCGCGCTGTGATCCGATAATTTTGCAAGGTTGAGTCGGCAATGTGAATCGTTGTTCCGAATGAGTTGGAAAGTTCGCGGGCAATCTCCTGCAACGGCAGATCATCGAATATGAACTCTCCATGGCGCCATGAAATTTCATCTCCGGCATTCTCCAGTACCTTGCGGGTAAGCTTTTGTTCCACCTTATTATATATAGCCACCTCATTCGGTTTCAGCACCATGCGTACTGAGTTGTTTTTATTGCTGACTGCAACCGACCCTGTTAATAAAGTCGTTTTTACATCCGGATTGTCGGGATAGGCGTCCACATTGAAGTGAGTGCCCAATACTTGAACGTCAATTGTTTCTGTCTGCACTATAAACGGATGCTTTGAGTCTTTACTTACTTCAAAATAGGCTTCTCCGCTCAACTCCACTTCCCGGTCATCCGATTTGAACCGTTCCGGATAGGAAAGGGAAGAATAATGGTTTAGCGTGACGGAAGTGCCGTCGGGCAGACGGACGGTACGTGTTTCTGCCAAAGTGCTAACAGTCTGTATGGTTGCCGGCTGCATGTACAGATAAGCTGTCCATACCGATAGAGACAGTAAAACTACTGCTGCCGCTGCCGCAAATGTGCGTGTCAGATACAACCGGTGGTTGCGGAAATTCAGCTTTTTCTCCAGCTGCGGATAGCTGGATGCTGCTGAAAAACGTCCTCTCGGTGAGCGGGTGGAAGCGATGAGTTTGTTCAGTATGTCTTCTAATTCTCTATCGGTATATTTCATATCTTTTTCTATTTAGCTTTCTTTCTAATTCCGTTTCAGCAGAATCGTCAGCTTGCTTACACTGCCTTCTTTCCACTGGGGAGTACAGGATAAGGTAATGTTCTGCTGTTTCAGTACCATCTTTTTGGGATATAACTTAATGGTGGTCGTTGCCGATTTCTGTCCCGCCTTGATGGTGACTTTGGTTTCTGTCAGTTTCATAATCGGTGCCTGTCCCGCCGGCAAAGCAGGAGTGGCAAGTAGCACTGTCCTGTCTTCTTTGGATTTGTCGGTGGCAATAATTTTAATCTGCAACTCACTCTCGGATTGATTCTTGTCACATTCTACTGTTCGGGTAGATTTTTCAAATCCTACATAATCCTTAGGATAATTGTCATTGTCGTTGTTGCAGGAAAATAGGCTCAGGCATGCTGTTAAAAGGACAAAGAGTCCAACGTTTGCGTCATTAAACTTTTTCATCATTCAATCTTTTTTAGTGATTAATCGGTTTATTTGCTGATAAAGACCGGAGATTGACAGAAACTCCCTACGCCTTTTGTGCAAATAAAAGTTAATATAAAAAAGAAGTGCTGAACGGTTCGGGTGATATCCGGTTACCCACTGGACGAAATCATCTCTTTCAGCCGGGTGACAGCTTTTTGTAGCTGGGCATCAACTGTCTTTATGCTGATATCCAATTCTTCTGCTACTTGGGCATAACTTTGTTTTTCTTCACGGATACGGATGAATATTTCCCGGCAACGTTCCGGAAGCCGGTCGAGTGCTTTCACATAGATTGCAAACAGTTCTTCACTGATTAATGACTCTTCCGGAGAATAACTTCGTTCCTGTGGCTCCGGCAGGGAATCGGAATGGATGGTGGCGTACTTCGACTCTTTTTCCAGATAATTGAGAGAAGCGTTCTTGACCAGAATAAAGCAATAGTCCTCGATGTTTTTCACATCAAGAAGGGTGTCGCGCTGCTTCCAGAGTTTGAGGAAGATGTCGAGTACGATTTCCTGCGACCATTCTTCCTGTTTCACATAATAGTAGGCTATGCGGAAGAGTCGGTCGTAAGTCATGTTATAGAAGTCGCGGAAGGCTGTTTGCGAGTCCAGTTCCTTCATTTGCCGTAATAACTTCCTTACTTCTGATTCGGTCATCGGCTGATCGTTTAGTTTTTTAATTTACCCAAAGCAAGTCGCTCATAATGCTGTCGGAGATGAAAATTCCTTCCCGTGTCAGGCGTAAAGCCCCCTCGTGCACTTCCAGTTTCCCATTTTCCAGATAGGGGGCAGACATTTTCCGGCAATATTCCCACAGTTCATTACCGAACTCTTGTTTTAGTTTTTCTATAGGTGTTCCCCATACGGTGCGTATGGTGGTAATGATAAATTCGTTGTAACGGGTCGTTTGGTTTAGATTTTCTGTCTCAAAGTCGCGTTGGTTTCTTTCTATACCTTTTATATATAGGTCGATGGAAGATACGTTCCATTCGCGTGTTGCTCCATTGAATGAATGTGCGGACGGTCCGCAGCCCAAATATGGTATTCCCCTCCAGTACGAAGTATTGTGACGGGAGTATTTGTCGGGGCGGCAGAAATTGGATATTTCATAATGCTCGTATCCTGCATTCTGCAAATGTTCGATCAGCAATGTAAAGAACTGCAGACTGGAATCTTCGTCTACTTCCTCTATCTGATGCTGCTTCAACATATTATATATAGGTGTATCTTCTTCGTAAGTCAAATGGTAAGCAGAAATATGCTCTACATCCAGGCGGATAGCTTGCCGGAGGTCGTTTTCCCACCGTCCCTTTGTTTCGCCCGGCAGTCCGTAAATCAGATCAATGCTGATATTCTGAAATCCCGCTTCTCTGCACCTGCGAACAGCTTCGATGGCTGTTTGGGAATTATGGCGACGTTTCAGTAATCGTAGTGTCGTATCATCAAAAGTCTGTATCCCCATGCTGATACGGTTGAAAGGGAGCGAGGATAACATCTTTAGATATTCCTGTGACAGATCGTCCGGATTGGCTTCCAGAGTAATCTCCCGGCAGTGTTCCATTCCGTAATTTTCCCGTATAGTTTCAAAGATGCGTTTAAAATCAGCTTCCTCCAGTTGAGAGGGAGTTCCTCCTCCGAAATAAATGGTTTCTATAGGTTCGCCTTTCAGATATTCTTTCCGCATTCCCAGTTCATGGCAGAGGGCGTGCACATAACGCGTCTTTAATTCGCTGCGGGTAGTCGAATAAAAATCGCAATAGATGCAACGTGTCTTACAAAAGGGGATATGAAGATAAATACCTGCCATAGTAGATGTTTAGTTTGTTACCAATTGATTATAGCCTGCAAATTTAAACCTTTTTTCTGAGCTATTGATACAATTAACGGGAATTAGGTATAAGTTTGGCCTGCCTGGTAACCATAAAACGGACCTTATGTTACATAACATTGTTTAGTAACACTGTCATAAATATTGCTTTTCCCCCAATAAATCCCTAATTTGCGCAACACTAAATTAATGGTATGCGAGAAACATACTGAGTAATTACTAAAATCTTATATATTATGAAAGTATATCAGACTAATGAAATTAAGAACATTGCCTTGTTGGGAAGTTCTGGCTCTGGGAAAACCACTCTCGTGGAAGCGATGCTTTTCGAGAGTGGTGTTATAAAACGTCGCGGATCTGTTGCCGCAAAAAACACAGTTAGCGATTATTTCCCTGTTGAACAAGAGTATGGTTACTCCGTTTTCTCTACCGTTCTCCACGTAGAATGGAACAATAAAAAGCTTAATATTATAGACTGTCCGGGTTCGGACGACTTCGTTGGCAGTACGGTAACTGCACTTAATGTGACCGACACAGCAATTATTCTTCTCAATGGCCAATACGGCGTCGAAGTCGGTACACAAAATCACTTCCGATACACTGAAAAATTGAATAAGCCAGTTATTTTTCTAGTCAACCAGCTTGATAATGAAAAATGCGACTATGATAATATCCTCGAACAACTGAAAGAAGCGTATGGATCTAAGGTGGTTCCCATCCAGTATCCTATTGCTACCGGTCCGGGCTTTAATGCCTTGATTGACGTATTGTTGATGAAAAAATATTCGTGGAGACCCGAAGGCGGTGCTCCTACGATTGAAGATATACCGGCAGAAGAAATGGATAAGGCTATGGAAATGCATAAAGCATTGGTAGAAGCCGCTGCCGAAAATGACGAAGGACTGATGGAGAAATTCTTCGAACAAGATTCTCTGACAGAAGATGAAATGCGTGAAGGTATCCGTAAGGGCTTGATCGCCAGAGGTATGTTCCCTGTATTCTGTGTTTGCGGTGGTAAGGACATGGGCGTTCGCCGTCTGATGGAATTCCTTGGCAACGTAGTTCCTTTCGTGTCTGAAATGCCGAAAGTGGAAAACACAGATGGTAAGGAAGTGGCTCCGGACGTAAACGGTCCCGAATCTTTATATTTCTTCAAGACGAGTGTCGAGCCGCATATCGGTGAAGTATCTTACTTTAAAGTAATGAGCGGCAAGGTTCGTGAAGGTGATGACTTGCTGAATGCCGACCGTGGTTCGAAAGAACGTATCGCTCAGATTTATGTCGTAGCCGGTGGTAACCGTGTGAAAGTGGAAGAACTTCAGGCGGGTGATATTGGTGCTGCCGTAAAACTGAAAGATGTGAAGACAGGCAATACACTCAACGGTAAAGACTGCGATTATAAATTCAACTTTATCAAATATCCGAATTCTAAATATTCTCGTGCTATCAAACCGGTGAACGAAGCGGACGTGGAAAAGATGATGACCATCTTGAATCGTATGCGTGAAGAAGATCCGACATGGGTGATCGAGCAATCGAAAGAGTTGAAGCAAACACTGGTACACGGACAGGGAGAATTCCATTTGCGTACGTTGAAGTGGCGTCTGGAAAATAATGAAAAACTTCAGGTTAAATTTGAGGAACCGAAGATTCCGTATCGTGAAACGATTACGAAGGCTGCCCGTGCCGACTATCGTCATAAGAAACAATCCGGTGGTGCTGGTCAGTTTGGTGAAGTTCACCTGATCGTTGAACCTTATAAAGAAGGTATGCCTGTGCCCGATACTTACAAGTTTAATGGACAGGAATTTAAGATTACCGTGAGAGGCACTGAAGAAATTCCATTGGAATGGGGCGGTAAGCTGGTATTTATTAACAGTATCGTAGGTGGCTCTATTGATGCCCGTTTCTTGCCTGCTATTATGAAAGGTATCATGTCACGCCTGGAACAAGGTCCGTTGACAGGTTCGTATGCCCGTGACGTACGTGTAATCGTATATGACGGTAAGATGCACCCGGTAGACTCAAATGAAATCTCCTTTATGCTTGCCGGACGTAACGCATTCAGTGAAGCCTTCAAGAATGCCGGTCCGAAGATTTTGGAACCGATTTATGATGTGGAAGTATTTGTTCCGTCCGACAGAATGGGTGATGTGATGGGAGATCTTCAAGGGCGCCGTGCCATGATTATGGGTATGAGCAGCGAAAAAGGTTTCGAGAAACTTGTTGCTAAAGTACCTTTGAAGGAAATGTCTTCATATTCGACAGCGCTTAGTTCACTTACCGGCGGACGTGCTTCATTTATCATGAAGTTTGCTAGTTATGAACTTGTTCCGACAGATGTTCAGGATAAGTTGATTAAGGATTTTGAAGCTAAACAAACAGAGGAATAAACTATAATTCTCTCAAAACTGTTAAAACCGTTGTCTTTTTTAAGTAAAAGGCAGCGGTTTTTGTTTAACTATGATTAATAAAGATGGAAAATCGCAAGGAAAAGATTTAATTTTTTATTAAATTTGCAAACCAAAGGAGGAGTTATATTGTTGTAGTAATCAGAATACAACCTAAATAGCTCTTTACGGTTAATTTCCGGGAACTTCCGGTTAAATCAAGTTAATGTGTTAGGAGTGTTAATTAGGGAGTGTTAATTTTGTTGCTATGAAGAAGTCAACAATTTGGATATTAAGTATTGTAATGGGGCTTTCTTTCCTTAGTCTGTTGTATTTGCAGGTCAGTTATATAGAGGAAATGATGAAAACCCGGAAGGAGCAATTTGATTCGGCTGTGCGCAACAGTTTGGATCAGGTTTCCAAGGATGTAGAATATGCAGAAACTATGCGCTGGTTGGTTGAGGATATTTCGGATGCTGAAAGAAAAGCGCTGACTGAAAACAATACTTCATTAGGGCAGAATAATGTAGTTCGGGGGACACAGCGATTTCAAGTGAAGTCACGGGATGGCAAGATTATTTCTGACTTTGAATTGAGGGTGATGAAGATCAAACCGTCTGAACTTCCTAAAGCGATGGTACGTGGACGAAACACGATTCCTCAGACTTCTAATTCGATGTTGGAAGCTATCAAGAATCGCTATATGTATCAGCGGGCACTGTTGGATGAAGTAGTGTTGGACATGATTAGACGTGCGAGTGACAAGTCGATTGGTGATAGAGTACGGTTCAGGGACCTTGACGATTATCTGAAATCGAACTTATATAATAATGGTATAGACTTGCCTTATCATTTTGCAGTGATTGACAAGGATGGACGTGAAGTATACCGTTGTGCAGATTATGAAGCAAAAGGAAGTGAAGAATCCTATCAGCAGGCATTGTTTAAAAACGACCCGCCTGCAAAGATGAGTATTCTGAAAGTGCATTTCCCGGGAAAGAAGGATTATATTTTTGATTCGATCAGTTTCATGATTCCGTCACTGATATTTACGTTGGTGTTGTTGGTGACATTCATCTTTACGATTTATATCGTATTCCGCCAGAAGAAGTTGACGGAGATGAAGAATGACTTTGTCAATAACATGACGCATGAGTTCAAGACGCCGATATCGACTATCTCGCTGGCAGCGCAGATGTTGAAGGACCCCGCGGTAGCAAAATCACCGCAAATGTTCCAGCATATATCGGGAGTCATAAATGATGAGACCAAGCGCTTGCGCTTTCAAGTGGAAAAGGTACTGCAGATGTCAATGTTCGACCGGCAGAAGGCAACACTGAAGATGAAGGAAATTGATGCAAATGAACTGATTTCGGGAGTGATCAATACCTTTGCACTGAAAGTAGAACGATATAATGGTAAGATAACATCGAACCTTGAGGCAGCCGATCCTGTTATATTTGCAGATGAAATGCATCTTACCAATGTGATCTTCAATCTGATGGATAATGCGGTGAAGTATAAGAAAGCGGAAGAAGATCTGGAACTGAAAGTGAAAACGTGGAATGAATCGGGAAAACTGATGATTTCGATACAGGATAACGGTATCGGTATCAAAAAGGAAAACCTGAAAAAGATATTTGAAAAGTTCTATCGTGTGCATACGGGTAATCTGCACGATGTGAAGGGCTTTGGACTGGGGCTGGCTTATGTGAAGAAAATTATTACCGATCATAAGGGGACCATTAGAGCAGAAAGCGACCTGAACGTAGGAACTAAATTTATTATTGCATTACCTTTATTAAAAAATAATTGATATGGACGAGAAACTGCGTATTTTATTATGCGAGGATGACGAAAATCTTGGCATGCTTTTAAGAGAATATTTACAGGCAAAAGGTTATTCTGCTGAGTTATATCCTGATGGAGAAGCCGGTTATAAGGCTTTCTTGAAGAATAAATATGACTTGTGCGTGTTTGACGTTATGATGCCTAAAAAGGATGGCTTTACGTTGGCACAGGATGTCCGTGCTGCGAATGCTGAGATACCTATCATCTTCCTGACTGCAAAAACGCTGAAAGAAGATATCCTGGAAGGATTTAAGATTGGTGCGGATGATTATATCACGAAACCATTCAGTATGGAAGAGTTGACTTTCAGAATTGAAGCTATCTTGAGACGTGTTCGTGGAAAGAAGAACAAAGAAAGCAATATCTACAAGATCGGTAAGTTTACTTTCGATACTCAGAAACAAATTCTGGCTACAGAAGGCAAGCAGACGAAGCTGACTACCAAAGAATCTGAACTTCTCGGACTGCTTTGTGCACACGCTAATGAAATTCTGCAACGTGACTTTGCTCTGAAGACTATCTGGATTGATGATAACTACTTCAATGCCCGTAGTATGGATGTGTATATTACGAAGTTGCGTAAGCACCTGAAAGAAGATGACTCTATCGAGATTATCAATATTCACGGAAAAGGCTATAAGCTGATCACACCGGAAGTTGAATCTTAATGAGTACTCCGATAACCAAAAATAAAAAATCCCGGAAACATTCGTTCCCGGGATTTTTTATTGATTTCTAATAAATTAATCAGCGATCTTCTTATTAATGACAATATAAGAAATGAGTCCCAGTACTACGAGGAATACTGAACTGCCCAAAACCGCGTTGTTGTTTACATTGCCGGTAAAGGAACAAGCCAACAGGATGACCACTCCGATCAAGATTAATATCAATCCCAAATTCTTTAATAAGCCTTTCATGCGTGTGTATTTTAATAGATTATAATATTCCAGTCACAAATTAAAGCATAATTCTTTAACGGGCGAAATAATTTAGGTGAAAAATCCATTATAAAGACAGATTTAGTGGATTTTATGAATTAAACGATTGTTTTTCTGTTTAGTCTTTGGTATTGTAGAATACCTTTTTTAAGACCTCTTGCCCGATGCTCAGTTCTTCGAGAGTGATGCCATGCAGAGCTTCCTTCAGTGTCTGCCCCGCAATGATGCGTGCTTTCTCTTCCAGTTCTTTTCCGTCTTTTGTCAGGTGGATCAGATTGGTGCGGCGATCTTTTTTGTCGGAAATACGTACTACAAGATGCTGCCGTTCCATGTTATCTATGAGGCGGGTC
This sequence comes from Bacteroides sp. AM23-12, assembly GCF_003434395.1. Taxonomy (NCBI): domain Bacteria; kingdom Pseudomonadati; phylum Bacteroidota; class Bacteroidia; order Bacteroidales; family Bacteroidaceae; genus Bacteroides; species Bacteroides sp. AM23-12. Next base: position 4,596 of record NZ_QTLF01000032.1, on the reverse strand, counting down.
ATACTGGGTTTGTCTTTAAAAGTTGCATTGCACAACTCTTGTTGTGTAACGCCGTCTTTTTCCCATAGAAAAATGAGAACCGTCCATTGTTCCGGGCTGATTTCCAGACCGTTCTGACGGAAATTGCGATATAGCTTCCGGTTGATTGCTGCGGAAACCTTACCATTTAGGATGGCGAATATAAGCCGGATATCGAAATTAAATTGCTCTATCATGAAATTATTGTTTAAACAACTTTGCAAAGGTAAGCCACTTCCTGGATAATTCCTACATTAGGATACAAAAAAAGATTAAATATTTGTAGTTCAAAATAAAATGCCTAACTTTGCACCCGCATTTTAAAATAAAATAAATTATTTATTTAATTAAACGAGTATGAATCAATACGAAACCGTTTTCATTTTAACTCCCGTTTTGTCTGATGTTCAGATGAAGGAAGCGGTAGAAAAATTCAAAGGTATTCTTCAAGCTGAAGGTGCTGAGATTATCAATGAAGAAAACTGGGGACTGAAGAAATTGGCTTATCCAATTCAGAAGAAGTCAACAGGTTTTTATCAATTGGTTGAGTTCAATGCAGATCCTACTGTCATTGACAAGTTGGAACTTAACTTCCGTCGTGATGAACGCGTTATCCGCTTCTTGACTTTCAAAATGGACAAGTATGCTGCGGAATATGCTGCTAAAAGAAGAAGTGTTAAATCAAACAAAAAGGAGGATTAATCATGGCACAACAGACTCAATCAGAAATCAGATATTTAACTCCGCCCTCAGTAGACGTTAAGAAGAAAAAATACTGTCGTTTCAAAAAGAGTGGTATCCGTTATATCGACTACAAAGATCCTGAATTCTTGAAGAAATTCTTGAACGAACAAGGAAAGATTCTTCCACGTCGTATCACTGGTACTTCTTTGAAGTTCCAACGTCGTATCGCACAGGCTGTGAAGAGAGCTCGTCACTTGGCATTGTTGCCTTATGTAACTGACATGATGAAATAAGAAGGAGGAAAAGTATGGAAATTATATTGAAAGAAGACATCGTAAACTTGGGTTATAAGAACGATATCGTAAACGTGAAATCCGGATACGGTCGTAATTATCTGATCCCGACTGGAAAAGCTATCATCGCTTCTCCTTCTGCAAAGAAAATGTTGGCTGAAGACTTGAAACAACGTGCTCACAAACTTGAGAAAATCAAGAAGGATGCTGAAGCATTGGCTGCTAAGTTGGAAGGCGTTTCTTTGACTATTGCAACAAAAGTTAGTTCAACAGGTACTATCTTCGGTTCTGTAAGCAATATCCAGATTGCTGAAGCATTGGCAAAACTGGGTCACGAAATTGACAGAAAGATCATCGTTGTAAAAGACGCAGTGAAAGAAGTTGGTAACTACAAAGCTATCGTTAAACTTCACAAGGAAGTTTCTGTAGAAATTCCTTTCGAAGTAGTTGCTGAATAAGAGCAAATTTACTTCATATATTAAAAAAGCGATTTGTTCTGATGGATAAATCGCTTTTTTTTATCATCTTTGCTAGTAATATGAAATTCAACCGTTGTTATCTGAAGAGAATCGTTTTGCTGTTCCTGGTTGCTCTGGGAATCGGCAATGCTCTTTATGCAAATAACGAATTGAAAATACTGGCTGACTCTCTGCATAAAATGATAGATGCGAAGCCTCTCTTCGTCCAGAAGAAAGAGCAGCGAATCGCCCGGATTAAATGTTTACTGAAGGACTCTGGGCTGACTCCCGATCGGGAATATAAGGTGAATCTCCAATTATACAATGAGTATAAGAAATTTAATATAGACTCTGCCATTCATTATGTCGACCGGAACCTTGAAATCGCTCGTCAGTTAAATAGAAACTATTTGAAATACCAGTCTTCTTTGCAACTCAGCCTTGTATATTCCATGTGCGGCAGATATAGAGATGCAGAATTACTTCTCGAAAAAATGAAGCCATCAGAACTTCCTCGTTCATTATTAGCTACTTATTATGATACATATGCCCGTTTTTGGGAGTATTATTCGATTTCTGCTACCAATAATCAGTACGGAAAAAAACGGGAAGTTTATCAGGATTCACTGTATGCTCTTATGGATCATACTTCCTTTGACTATAAATTGTCACGGGCTTATTCTTATGCAGGACGCGATTCAACAAAGGCGATCAAGATTTTGGATGAGTTGCTGAATGCTGAGGAGATAGGAACTCCTAATTATGCGATGATTACTCATTCGTATGCCATGTTGAGCCGCTATTTGAAAAGAGAGGATGATGCGAAGAAATATCTTATGATGTCCGCCATTGCTGATATTCAGAATGCCACACGTGAAACGGCCTCCTTGCAGGCACTTGCACTGATACAATATGAGGAAAATAATTTAGCGGATGCTTTCAAATTTACTCAGTCGGCTATTGATGATGTAGTTTCCTCCGGCATTCATTTCCGGGCAATGGAAATCTATAAATTCTATTCTATCATTAATACGGCTTATCAGACGGAAGAAGCTAGGTCTAAATCGAATCTGATTACTTTTCTTATCTCAACCAGCGTTTCTCTTTTTCTTTTAATCGTGTTGGTTGTGTTTATTTATATTCAGATGAAAAAAACGTTGCGGATGAAACGGGCGCTGGCACAAAGTAACGAGGAGCTTCTGAGATTGAACGACAAACTGAACAGCATGAATAGTGAGTTGAATGATAAGAATGATGAACTGTGCGAGATTAATAATATAAAGGAGCATTATATCGCTCAGTTTTTCGACGTGTGCTTCAGCTATATTCATAAAATGGAGAAGTATCAGAATATGCTGTATAAAATAGCCATTAATAAGTGCTATGAGGAACTGATTAAAAAGCTGAAATCTTCCGCATTGATTGATGATGAACTTGATGCTCTGTATACTCGCTTCGATAGAGTCTTTTTGAATTTATATCCGACTTTTGTTTCAGATTTCAATGCTTTACTGAAAGATGACGAGAAGATCATTCTTAAGCAGGACGCTTTGTTGAACAGGGAACTTCGTATCTATGCATTGTTACGTTTGGGTATTACGGATAGCGGGAAGATTGCCAACTTCCTTCGTTGCTCTACAAGTACTGTTTATAATTATCGTACTAAAATGCGTAACAAGGCTGCAGTGGACCGGGATGAATTTGAAAATGAAATTATGAAAATCTGACCAATATAAACGAATTTGTGCCATCCAATAAATAAAATGCTTTCCAAACAATCTACATTTTTTATATTCCTAAATGATTGTAAGTTGTTGATTTGTAAGGTTTAATATTATTTTATAATCTACATAAAGTTGTGTAGACTAAATAAAGCGTTATTTATTTGGCTAGTTTTGCGATATCAGTTTTCGAACAATCTGCCTACAGATGAAAATTGATACCTTTTATGTTGTTTGTACTTAAATTCGCAATTTTTTATGGATGCACAATTTTCACTTGACACAAAAATAAAAGTAGGAATAATCGGTTTCGGTAGAATGGGAAGATTCTATTGGGAGGCGATGCGGAAAAGCGGGCGATGGGAGATTGCCTATATTTGCGATACAGATCCTACCACGCGCGAACTTGCTAAAAAAATATCTCCTGAATCTCGTGTAGTAGAGAATGACCAAAAAATCTTTGAAGACGAGAGTGTACAGGTTGTCGGGCTCTTCACATTGGCAGACTCAAGGCTCGAACAAATAGAAAAGGCTATTCGGTACGGAAAACATATCATCGCAGAAAAACCCGTTGCAGATACGATGGAAAAGGAGTGGAAGGTGGTGGATATGATAGAAAACTCCAATGTACTTTCTACGGTGAACTTATATCTGCGAAATTCTTGGTATCATAATCTGATGAAGGAATATATTCAGAAGGGAGAAATAGGTGAGTTGGCCATTATTCGTATTTGCCACATGACTCCGGGACTGGCACCGGGTGAAGGACACGAATATGAAGGCCCTGCTTTCCATGATTGTGGAATGCATTATGTTGACATCGTTCGCTGGTATGCCGAAAGTGAATATAGAACATGGAATGCACAAGGCGTGAACATGTGGAATTATAAAGATCCCTGGTGGGTACAATGTCACGGAACTTTTCAAAATGGCGTAGTCTTTGATATAACCCAGGGTTTTGTCTATGGACAATTATCGAAAGATCAGACGCACAATTCTTATGTAGATATTATAGGTACGGAAGGTATCGTGCGTATGACGCATGATTTCAAAACAGCTGTCGTCGATTTACACGGAGTACATCAGACACTTCGTGTGGAAAAACCTTTTGGTGGTAAGAATATTGACGTGCTGTGCGATTTGTTCGCCGATTCCATATTGACCGGTAAGCGAAACCCTCGTTTGCCTTTAATGTATGACTCGACTATTGCATCCGAATATGCGTGGAAGTTCCTGCAGGATGCTCGTATGAATGACTTGCCGGCTATTGGCAATTTACAGACTCTTGAACAAATACGCGAACGCAGAAAAAACATGAAAAATGGATATGGGTTGCTGCATAGTAATCCACCACAAATAACTAACTCCTTAAAATAATAAAACCATGTCAGACTTTTCAAGAAGAAAATTTCTTAAAACGGG
>NZ_QTLF01000031.1:0-53805 GCF_003434395.1 Bacteroides sp. AM23-12 | reverse complement strand
GGCACATCGACTAAATCCATTTTTATTCATTATTTACATCACTAGTTAGATTACACGATACAAATTAAGATGAATAAACGAGAAGTCTTAGTTTTATGTTGTTTGACATTATTAAAATAACTAAAAAAGGCTTCTAACATATATTTATGTCAGAAGCCTCTATCAATATAACTTTGAAGAAAACTTAGTTTCTCAAACCCAATTATCCATTCACCTTTTTATAATCTTCCAAAAATTTCTTCAATCCCGAATCAGTCAGCGGATGATTCAACAACCCTTTGATAGCACTCAACGGACAGGTAGCCACATCTGCTCCCATCTCCACACACTCGATGATGTGCTTCGTATTGCGGATAGAAGCCGCCAATACCTGAGTCTTGTAATCATAGGTGCGATACATACGTACAATATCACCGACAAGCCCTACCCCGTCTTCGCAAATATCATCCAGGCGTCCGACAAAAGGCGAAACGTAAGTCGCTCCGGCCTTTGCAGCCAGCAATGCCTGCCCGACGGAAAATACCAATGTACAATTGGTCCGGATTCCTTTTTCTGTAAAGTACTTGATAGCTTTGATACCATCAGCAATACAAGGCACCTTGACAACAATGTGCGGATTGAGTGCGGCAAGCTCTTCCCCTTCGCGGATCATCCCTTCATAATCCGTTGCTATTACTTCCGCACTTACATCAGCATTGACAATTTTACATATTTTAATGTAATGTTCACGCTGATTCTCCGTACCTTTAATGCCTTCTTTCGCCATCAGCGAAGGATTGGTAGTCACTCCGTCAAGTACTCCGAGGTCATACGCCTCCTGAATCTGCTCCAAATTGGCTGTGTCAATAAAAAACTTCATAATTCTATTTTTTAATGGTTAACTATCTGGTAGTCAAAGATAAGAATTATTTCTCATCTTTCCTAGATCAGGCAATGGTTATTGCCGGATCGAGGTAGACATCCTGAATAGCGTTTAATAATTCGACACCCTTATTCATCGGCTTCTGGAAGGCTTTACGTCCGCTGATCAATCCCATACCACCGGCACGCTTATTGACAACTGCCGTAATGACCGCATCACGCAAATCGGAAGCCCCATGAGATTCTCCACCGGAATTGATCAATCCGACACGCCCCATATAACCATTTGCCACCTGATAACGACAGAGATCAATCGGGTGTTCCGATGTGAGTTCCGTGTACATGCGTTCATCTGTCTTTCCGAAACCAATCGCTTTGAAACCACCATTATTGGTAGGAAGTTTCTGCTTCACAATGTCCGCTTTGATGGTAACTCCCAAACGGTCAGCCTGTCCGGTAAGGTCGGCAGCAGCATGATAATCGATAGCTCCCTTCTTGAAATCGCTATTACGCAAATAACACCACAGAATGGTAGCCATACCAAGCTCGTGAGCATATTCGAAAGCCTCGGCAATCTCTACTAACTGGCGGCGACTCTGTTCCGAACCGAAATAAATAGTTGCTCCTACTGCTACAGCTCCCATATTCCAAGCTTCTTTCACCGTGCCGAACAATACCTGATCGTATGTATTCGGATAAGTCAGCAGCTCATTGTGATTCAACTTTACCACGAAAGGTATTTTGTGCGCATATTTACGTGCGACTGATCCTAGAATACCGAATGTGGAAGCTACTGCATTACAGCCTCCTTCGATAGCCAGTTTCACAATATTCTCCGGATCGAAATAAATGGGATTCGGTGCAAAGGATGCGCCGGCTGTATGCTCAATATCCTGATCGACAGGAAGAATGGACACATAACCCGTATTTGCCAAGCGTCCATGCCCTAAAAGGGTTTGCAGGCTATTCAATACTTTTATGTTTCGGTCCGAATCAATCCAGACTTTATCAATGGTATCCGGTGAGGGTATATAAATCAACGACTTATCAATGGTCTTACAGGTATGGTCCAGATAATAACTGGTCTTATCTCCTAATAAATCAACTACTTTACTCATAACTTTATTTTTTTAATGTATAACAATTTATATACAGGCGATGAAGCCTGCTATTTTTTCTTCCCCTGATTGGCTACCGCTTCCATCAGCTTACGAATTTCTTCCGGATTGCCCAGGAAGTAATCGTTGGCAACATTCAGGTTCTCGTCGAACTCGAATACATAAGGAACGGCAGTAGGAAGATTCAGTTTGATGATATCTTCATCAGAAATATGTTTCAAATGCTTGATGATACCTCGCAAACTATTGCCGTGCGCGACAACCAGCAAGGTATGCGCATCTCTTAAAGCCGGAAATATATCCGACTCCCAGTACGGCATAATACGGTCGATGGTATCTTTTAATGATTCGGTACGCGGCAGCTCCGCATCGGGTACTTCGTGATAGCGGAAATCGAAACGCGGATTTCTCAAATCGCTTTCGGAAAGCGGATTGGGAGCAATATCATAACTGCGGCGCCATATCAGCACTTGCTTTTCTCCGTATTTCTCAGCAGTTTCCGCCTTATTGAGTCCTTGCAGGTCGCCATAATGCTTCTCATTCAGACGCCAGCTCTTCTCGACAGGAATCCAGTCCAGATTCATTTTATCAAGCACGCAGTTCAAGGTTTTGACTGCCCTCTTCAGATAAGAAGTATAGGCTTTATCGAAGTTGAAGCCATATTCCCTCAACGTAACGCCCGCCTTTTCCGCTTCGGCAACTCCCTTTTCCGTCAGGTCTACATCCGTCCAACCTGTGAAACGGTTTTCTTTGTTCCAAGCACTTTCTCCATGACGAAGTAATACTATCTTTTTCATTCTTAATAATCTCCTTTCATCTTTTTATATATACAACATTTTGTTACTCTACAAAGTTCACGAAAGAATCAGCAGGTATCAATACCTAAAAGTGATGGTTTATTGAAAAGAATTCAATAAAAATGATTATTTTTACGGACTAAATGAATATTCAACCGCCAGTTAAAACAAGTCAGACATTGGAAACAAGCAAACAGAAAGAATACACATTCCTGCAAAAACTGCTGAATAAAGCGAATATGGGATGGTGGGAAGCGGACTTAAAAACAGAAAGTTATTTATGTTCCGAGTTTATCTCCCGATTACTCGGGATAGACGAAGACGGAGTGATCAGTTTTGAAGATTTCAATAAACGTATTCTAAGGGAGGATCAGCACCATACTACCAGCTACTCTTTCGATAAATTGCAACAGAGCATTGAGGAGGTGTACCTGCTCCATACTCCCCACGGGGAAGTATGGATTCGCAGTAAAATATGCTTTCAGGAAACTGATGAGGAAGGAAACACCAAAATATACGGAATAGCAGAAACTCAAGATGGTCCCCACATGGCTTCCGCCTATCAGGCACTGCAAAACAGTGAACGTATCCTGCACAATATCTATAAAAACCTTCCCGTCGGCATTGAACTGTATAATAAAGACGGTTATCTGCTTGACTTGAATAAAAAGGAACTGGAAATGTTCCATATCACCCATAAAGAAAAAGTTATTGGTATCAATATCTTTGAGAATCCGGCACTACCCGAAGAAATAAAGCTAAAGATCAGAGATAATGAAGAGGTTGAATTCACCTTCCAATATGATTTTTCAAAAATCAAAGGATATTATGAATCGGAAAAAACATCCGGTTTCATTAATCTGACAACAAGAATAACAACACTCTATGATCATGACCGGCAGCCTATCAATTATCTGTTGATAAACGTAGATAAGACGGAAAACACCATCGCCTACAACAAAATTCAGGAATTTAAAAATTTCTTTGAACTGGTAGGAGATTATGCCAAGGTTGGATACGCTCATTTTGATGCGTTAAGCCGCAATGGTTATGCCTTAAGCAGCTGGTATAAAAATGTAGGAGAAGAGGAAGGCACGCCCCTACCGGAAATTATCGGTATCCATTCTCACTTTCATCCGGAGGACCGGGCTGTTATGCTCGACTTTCTGGCGAAAGTGGTCAAAGGCGAAAGTACGAAATTATGCAGGGATGTACGTATCCGCAGAGCCGACGGAAGTTATACGTGGACACGGGTGAATGTGTTGGTCCGCAACTACCGACCGCAGGATAATGTCATCGAAATGCTGTGTATCAACTTTGATATTACCCAGCTAAAAGAAACCGAGCAAATGCTTATCAAAGCCAAAGAGAAAGCCGAAGAAGCGGATCGTTTAAAATCTGCCTTCCTTGCCAACATGAGTCACGAGATACGTACTCCGCTCAATGCGATCGTCGGTTTCTCAAGTATGCTGGAAGAGGCGGAGGATCAGGAAGAAAAGCATCAGTATATCACGATCATAGAAGATAATAACAAGTTGTTGCTTCAGCTTATTTCCGATATCCTCGACTTATCGAAAATCGAAGCGGAAACTTTCGACATTATTCCTGAAAGGGTGAATGCGAAACAGCTTTGTAACGATCTGTTTCAGGCTATACAAATGAAAACTAGTCCGCAAGTAGAACTCCGCCTGAAAGATAATTTACCCGAACTGACGTTCACCAGTGACAAGAACAGACTTTATCAGGTATTACTGAACTTTGTGACTAACGCATTAAAATTCACTTCCGAAGGAAATATCACCATCGACTACCAAATAGACGGAAACGAAGTGAAATTCTCCGTTCAGGACACGGGAATGGGGATAGAGCCGGAAAAACAGGAAGCTATCTTCACCCGATTTGTAAAGCTCAACAGTTTTATTCCCGGTACGGGACTCGGACTGTCTATCTGCCAAAGTATCGTCACGCAACTGGGAGGGAAAATCGGTGTGGAATCAGAACCAGGAAAAGGGTCCTGCTTTTGGTTCACCCATCCAATTAATTAAAAAAATCTTTTTTAAATTGCTCTGTCATCCTTCATTATATTCAGAATGGCAGAGCCAAACATTATTTTTCAGACAACAGTCCATTTCATCGGTTTCTCTTCAGGAAAATACGGTCTGTAATAGTGCCCGGCAACTCTGATTCGTAGTGAGTCACCATAATCATCGTCTTGTCTTTGCGATGGCAGAAAGCTTCAATAATCTTCTTTACCCGACGACGGTTGTAAGTATCCAGACCGTGAAGCGGTTCATCCAGAATCAGCAGCTCCGGGTCCTTCACAAAAGCACGTGCCAGCAATGCCAGCCGTTGTTCTCCACTGGAAAGTTGCAAAAAAGGTTTGTCTTTCAATTCCGCAATACCAAATATATCCATCCACCATTCGCAGATGGCCATTTGTTCCGGCTGGGGACGTTTGTACAGCCCGATGCTGTCATGAAGCCCACTGGCCACGATTTCAATAGCCGGCAGATTTTTGAGATAAGCACGATGCATCTCCGGACTTACATAGCCAATATGCTTTTTAATTTCCCAAATACTCTCCCCTGTACCCCGCTTCCGCCCGAAAAGGCTGATGTCACAAGCATATGATTGTGGATTATCCGCACAGACAAGGCTTAACAAAGTAGATTTTCCGGCTCCGTTTTCACCGCTCAATGCCCATTTCTCACCACGTCGCACCGTCCAGTCGAGCTCTTTCAGAATAGTGCGGTCATCATACCGGATGCTGACTTTATTCAATTTGACCACTTCATCAGAATCGTAATTATTGCCACCATAGGGCAAATCAACGATACGTTGCTGTAACTCATCAAAAGAAACAGCTACATCCCTAGAACGAAAAGCTTCCAGATAGGCCTCACGTTCCATTTTGGAGTACACCATCATTTTATCCACAGGAATTACGTGGGTAATAAATGAAGGAATATCATCCAGCATTGACAATACCAAAATAATCTGTACGGACGACATCTTTGTCAAACGATCGAGTAAAGAGAACAGCAATTCGCGGGTAGGTGCATCCAGCCCGATAAACGGATTATCCATAATCAATACACGGGGAGCCGTCAACAGAGTTTTGGCCAGCTGGAACTTACGCAGTTCGCCACTGGAGAGAAGAATTATTTTCTTATCAAGCATCGGTTCTATGCGAAAAAGTTCAAATAGTTCTTGTTTCAGTTGTTCATCCTTAATTTCTCCCAGCATTTCACGAACATCGGGCGCTTCGTCCTGATCGTGGGCGTTCCAGCGTTGCTGATAGTAATAATTAGCATCCGCAGCCCCATAAGTGTCACGGAAAGCGATATACTTCACATTATCATAGACGGTCTGGGTGGCAGAAGGAGAAAAGTCATATTGCAGCGTCCCTTCACGCAATGGGTATTTACCGATCAGCGTATCGACAAAAAGACTTTTTCCTCCCCCGTTGGGCCCTACAATTGCAATGTGTTCTCCGGCTGAAATCGTTGCCGTGATGGGTGCAGCTAAACGCACAAGCGGGTTGCGTGCCACGCCCCCCGCCATGTTGAATGTATTCTGAATCATATTCTTCTATTCTGTTCGATTATCAAAAGACTGAATTTACTTATATAAAATCAAAGCTGACTGACCGGGAATAATAACTTCCGGTCCGTTTTGTATGCCTAATCCACGTACATCTATCACTCCGTCTTTACATACCACTGTATATTTACCAACCGGAATAGTAAGCCTGGCAGGAGTAGGACGAGAATTAAATGCGACGATGATATCTTCCCAATGATCTCCATTTGCATGGTCTTTCAGACGGAAAGCAATCAGGTTGCTTCCTTCCACAGGAAGAAATTCCAGATGTTTTCGAACCTGTCCTGCATCTCCCATGCGGAAGGCCGGATGAGATTTACGCAGATCGATCAATCGTTTATAATACATGAAGACATCTCCGTTGGTGGTTTTGCGCCGCCAGTCGATGGCATTCACTGCATCCGGGCTCTTATAACTATTGTCCACGCCTTGCTTATCACGCATGATTTCTTCTCCGGCGTAAATAAACGGAATACCTTGTGAAGTAAAGACCACAGTCTGTGCCAGTTTATCGAGACGTATAAGTTGTTCGGGAGTGATGTCCGGCATGCTTGCCTTCAGTCGGTCTACCAAACACAGCCCGTCGTGACAGGAAACATAACTGATCATTTGCACAGGCTGTTTCGCCCACGGCTTTTGAGTATAATTAACCGAATCGCACTGTACTTGCGGATGCTCGATAGCGCCTGCTATGCCGAACTTTACGCTCATCTCCCCTCCCGGAATTCCGGCAAGAAAAGCTCCTTTGCGCTTATCGCCTACAGGTCCGCAAAGCCCGTCACGCAGCTCGTCAGAAAAGACAGCAACTCCGGGTATCTGTGCTATATTTCCCTTCATTGCCAAGGAGTCAGCCGGATACTGAGGCGCCTCGGCAGCCCACCCCTCTCCGTAAATGCAAATGGTAGGATCGACCGCATTCACAGCCTTCCGTATCTCGTTCATCGTTTCGATATCATGAATTCCCATCAAGTCGAACCGGAAGCCGTCAACATGATATTCTTTTATCCAATAAAGGACGGATTCTACCATAAACTTACGCATCATAAGGCGTTCGCTGGCAGTCTCGTTACCACAGCCTGAGCCATTTGCCAAGGTTTTATCTTCTTTCTGGCGATAGAAATAACCGGGAACGGTGCGCTCGAAGTTACTTTCATCGGTATTGAATGTATGATTGTACACCACATCCATTATCACACGGATACCAGCTTTGTGCAGTGCCTGTACCATCTGCTTGAATTCTTTCACACGAGTGGCGGGCTGATAGGGATTAGTGGCATAGGAACCATCGGGTACATTATAGTTTTGCGGATCATATCCCCAGTTGTACGAATTTTCATTCAGTCTGGTTTCATCTACCGAAGCGTAATCAAAAGAAGGAAGCAGATGCACGTGTGTCACGCCCAGTTCAATCAGATGGTCGATACCTGTCAGTAACTTGTCGGAGTTCATCGTTCCATGTTCGGTCAGTGCCAGATATTTTCCTTTATTCTTCACTCCTGAAGTAGAATCGACCGAAAAGTCACGGTGGTGCATCTCATAAATAATCATATCGGCGGGAGACTTCAAAGGAGGTCGGGTGTCACTCTCCCAACCGTCCGGATTGGTGGATTGCCAGTCGATAATGGCGGCCCGCTTCCCGTTTACTCCGACAGCACGGGCGTTTATTCCGGGAGTATCTCCCTGCCACTTGTCATCGATCTTCACATTGAAAGTATAGAACTTGCCAATAAGGTCCTTACTTACCACAGCTGTCCAGGTTCCTTCTTCCTCCGACTGCATCTTTACCGTTTCATAGGCATGTCCGCCCTCGCCTGCCTCATAAAGCATCAGACGTACTTCATCTGCCGTAGGCGACCAAAGAGTAAACTTCGTTGCCTCCGGTGTATACTCCATTTCAATCAGACTTCCTGTACGGACCGGATATAATTCATAAGACATATATTCCTTTTTCGCAGTAGTACAACTCATTACTGTCGTCACCGTAGTCACCCCTAATATCGCTAAATAATTGGTTCCCATTTTCATACTAAACCTCCCCTGCGGTACTCACACTACCTTCGCACTTACTTGTTTATAACTTTTCTCACTCCCAGCCTCTTTCATTGCGGGTTTATTTTACTTTATCGGGATTTTTCGCAATAAAATCTTTCCAACTGCTATATCCTTTTTCCATTGCCGGACGTCCCATTTGCAGAAAATGACAATAGGCTGCCGCCAAACCGTCCGTCGCATCCATAAAGGTAGGCATCTCTTCTTTGGGAAAATGCAGCATACGCTGCAGCATATCCGCTACTTGTTCCTTTGATGCCTGTCCGTTTCCGGTTATAGCCATCTTGATCTTCAAAGGAGCATATTCTGTGATCGGAATATCACGGCTCAATGCCACTGCCATCGCCACTCCCTGAGCACGTCCCAACTTCAACATGGACTGTACGTTCTTGCCGAAAAAAGGAGCTTCGATAGCCAGTTCGTCAGGCAGATAGCTTTCGATGATACTTAATACCCGTTCGTGAATATGCCGCAGCTTCAGATAATGATTGGCAAATTTACGTAAATCGATAATTCCCATCGCGATCATCTCAGGCTTAGTCCCTTTCACGCGCAAGACTCCATATCCCATGATGGTCGTACCGGGGTCTATACCCAAAATAATCTTTTCTTTTACCGGTTGAATCACTCTACTATCTCCATCAATGTCGGAAAACCGACTACTTTATCCTTGAATATTTTCGTAAGTTCGTCATTCAGCCGCACTCCCTGTTCCATGTGCCAGCGATGCAGCAATCCACTACTCTCTACTTCCCATTGCAGAGAATAAGAACTTCCGTCGTCCCGATGACTCAGTATCCGACAGATACGCGGTGCTTTCAACGTCCCGTGTTTCTGTACTTCAGGTATATAGCTTTCCTTTATCCAAATCAAAAAATTATCGTGAACAGCATCGTCCACCTGAAAAGTTGTATTATAAATCAGCATATCATCTGTCCTTTCAATAAATTATTTTCCGCAAACATAGCAATTATTTCAGAATATTCCATTATATTTGCGCCAACAAAAGCAAAACGTTGACAAACGTTATATCAGTGGCATAAAAATGGGGCGTTAGCTCATCTGGCTAGAGCGCGACACTGGCAGTGTCGAGGTGATCGGTTCGAGTCCGATACGCTCCACAAAATGAAAAGAGTAACTTATGATAAGTTACTCTTTTTTTATTTTAAACCTGCGATTGGCTTTGTAGTCAGCCTTCATTAAGACATTTTTATATTACCCCGAAATGTTTCAAAGCCTTGTAAAGTCCATTATTGTCCACCATATCAGTGACAAAGTCGGCAACTGACTGAACTTTTTCGGACGCATTTCCCATCGCCACTCCTATTCCGGCAGCCTTCAGCATGGGGATATCATTACCGCCATCACCGCACGCCATTATTTCAGAAACTTTAACCCTGTAGTAATCGGCAAATAACGAGAGACCGGTTGCCTTACTTGTCCCTGCAACATTAACATCAGCAAATAAAGGATGCCAGCGTGTTGCGGAAAGACCAGGCAGAAGCGGCATTACTTTTTGTTCTGTTTCCTCATCAAAATAAAAACAAAGTTGACAGCATTCTTTTCTTTCAAACATCTCTTCGATGTCGACAACCGGCGGAACCGGATGCTCAACAATTCCGGCAATCTGTTCGACAGTCGGGGTAAGGCGATTGACAAATACACCTTCATTTAATTCGAGAGCGACTGCAAAATCAAATTCCCGTGCAAGCTCCATTGATTTTCTAAAATCCTGTGCAGGTATTGCTACTTTTCTTATCACACTTCCGTCACGCAATACACACTCTGCTCCATTAAGTGCAATAACTCCATCATACGGCACAGCATCAATCTCATGAAGATCACTTGCCGCTCTACCGGTAGCAATCACAATCTTAATTCCACTATCATGTACTTTTTTAAGAGCATCTATAGAGGATTGCGACACCTTATGAGTTTCAAAACTCAACAAAGTTCCATCTACATCAAGCAATAATACCTTTATCATACTATCTATATTTTTGGGCTACAAAGTTACTGAAAAGTTTCTCATGGCCTACAACGATAAGCACGAGATCGTGTTAAAAAAGATATCATATATACAATAAAAAAGGACCTTTATTCAAGGTCCTTTTTTATCACTTCATCCATTTCTTTTATTCGTTTCTCACGATCCTTGATAGGACCGTCTTTCGTATCACCTTTGAATACATTATCTGCACGATCGGTAACTTCAGTGCTCCATTCTTCAAACTCATTCTTAGCCGGACGGCCATTCGGTTCGATATTTTCCTCAGCAATCGAATCGTGTCTGTTAATCATATCATCCATATCTTCTCTTTTTTTATTGGTTACAATGATAATACAATATAAAAAGAGAAAAGTTCCGGGCGTTAATGTTTTTTGGACAACTCGCGTTCACGTATCTGCAACTGTTCTTTATACAACTGGGGACGGAAAGGGACATAAAGGGTATAATCACTTTCAACCGCCTTGCCTCCCACCAGTGCCGGTGTCCAATTTGGCATTTCCTTCACAATGCGAAGAGCTTCTTCTGCAAACTCCGGATGAGTCGATTTTAATATATGAGGACGAAGAATCACTCCCTCCTTATCTATAGTAAACTCACACAAAGCATATCCCGAGACATTGTCTTTAAGCAATTCCACAGGATAAATCATTTGTCTGGCTACATATTCCCGTACACAAACATCAGCCAAGCAGGGTAATTCTTCAATTTGCTTTCCCGAATGCGTTTTGAGCTTCGGACCAACAGAATAAATCCCCACATACATCGGCTTTTTGTGAGCGTCCGGCTGTTCTTTGGTACGGTGCTCCAGCTCTTTCAATAAAGCGGTTGCTTCCTCCGCCAATGCTTGTTCCGAAATATTTTCTCCCTGAGAAAACATGTAAGTCGACTGACAAACCAACACAAGCCGCTCCATCAAAGTACCTTTCATGGGTGACCACTTCCGTCCCATCATCTCTTTTCCTTTCGCATCTGTCGATGAGAAGTAATAAACAACTCCATCCAGTCCGGCTGTCGAACCGTCCAAATCCTGTATCTGGCTGGTTACCAGACGGGCGATAGCTCCCAAAGACTGGTATAAGGACTGACTGATCTCCACTGATTTAGTTTCCACTTTCACCGTTCCTTTCTCTGCCTGCCAATAGGTACGCGACAAAGTATTCGCAATCAACAGACAACGTCCGTTCTTCTTCTCTACCGACATTGCATATTCCGGTGAAAAAGAAGGAATGGCTACAAAACGCGCGTAAGGACGCTGTTGAAAACCTGTATTAAGCAAAGAAAAGACATTTCGATAATACTCACCCAACTCACCCGTATAGGTAGTAAAAGGCTTCACCGGCTCCAGATAGTCGATCTGAGCTGACAGGCGAAACGATAAAGTCAATAGCAGAAGAGAAATAACAATCTTTTTCATAAGTGTTCCCCGATTTTCGGTACATTCGGCAACAAAGATACAAATTATTTCGATGGTTCGTGATAAAATTATATCTTTGCACGGTTTTTACTAAGAAACTGAATAACAATACATCAAAAATATGATAGCTAAGATTGAACAACTTCTGAAAGAGGTGGAAGCTTTGCACGCCTCCAATGCCGAAGAACTCGAAGCTCTCCGCATCAAATACCTGAGTAAGAAGGGAGCCATTAACGATTTGATGGCGGATTTCCGTAACGTAGCTGCCGAACAGAAAAAAGAAGTCGGCATGAGACTGAATGAACTGAAAACTAAAGCGCAGGACAAAATCAATGCGTTGAAGGAACAGTTCGAGAGCCAGGATAATAGTTGCGACGGTCTTGACCTGACCCGCTCGGCTTATCCGATTGAACTCGGTACACGTCATCCGATTACAATTGTAAAGAACGAAGTCATCGATATCTTCGCACGTCTGGGATTCAGCATCGCCGAAGGTCCGGAAATCGAAGACGACTGGCATGTATTCTCGGCACTGAACTTTGCCGAAGATCATCCGGCACGCGATATGCAGGACACATTTTTCATCGAAGCTCATCCGGATGTAGTACTCCGTACTCATACTTCTTCTGTACAGACCCGTGTGATGGAAACTTCCAAACCTCCTATCCGCATCATCTGTCCGGGACGTGTATACCGTAACGAAGCTATCAGCTACCGTGCACACTGTTTCTTCCATCAGGTAGAAGCGTTGTATGTAGACAAAAACGTATCATTCACCGACTTGAAACAGGTATTGCTGCTCTTCGCCAAAGAAATGTTCGGCACAGACACCAAAATCCGTCTGCGTCCGTCTTATTTCCCATTTACAGAACCAAGTGCTGAAATGGATATCAGCTGTAACATTTGCGGTGGTAAAGGTTGTCCGTTCTGCAAGCATACCGGTTGGGTGGAAATCCTCGGTTGCGGTATGGTAGACCCGAACGTACTCGAATCAAACGGCATCGACAGCAAAGTATACAGCGGTTATGCTCTCGGAATGGGTATCGAACGCATCACGAACCTGAAATATCAGGTAAAAGACCTCCGTATGTTCTCCGAAAATGATACACGCTTCTTAAAAGAATTCGAAGCAGCATATTAAATAGAGCACAGAATTTACCAGTATGCCAATGTGCCAATAAAACCATCTGATGGTAATTGGGACATTGGCATTTAATCAATATACCGATTACACTGAAACGGGATGGCTTATCACCGTTCCGATCAGCAAATTGAACGTTCACTTATTATGGCAAAGGATAGACTCATTACTCCCGGTTATTGTTTCATCTTGGCAGCCAACTTCCTGCTCTACTTCGGTTTCTGGTTGCTGATTCCTGTTTTGCCGTTCTATTTATCCGAGTTCTTTCAGGCAGGAAATTCCACTATCGGCATCGTGCTTTCCTGTTATACGGTAGCTGCACTCTGCATCCGCCCGTTTTCCGGCTATCTGCTGGATACGTTTGCCCGTAAGCCGCTTTATCTTTTCGCTTATTTCATCTTTATGCTGATGTTTGCGGGATATCTTATCGCCGGCTCGCTTACCCTATTTATTATATTCCGAATTATTCATGGAGTCTCTTTCGGCATGGTCACAGTAGGTGGAAATACAGTAGTCATTGACATTATGCCCTCTTCCCGCAGAGGTGAAGGGCTGGGCTATTATGGACTGACCAATAATATCGCCATGTCCATCGGACCGATGTTCGGACTGTTTTTACATGACGGAGGGGTTTCTTTCGCTACAATATTCTGCTATGCGCTCGGTTCCTGTATGCTGGGATTCCTGTCCGCAAGCCTGGTGAAGACACCTTATAAACCACCGGTAAAGCGTGAACCGATTTCACTCGACCGTTTCATTTTATTAAAAGGAATGCCTGCGGGACTCAGCCTGTTGCTACTCTCCATCCCCTACGGAATGACCACCAATTATGTAGCCATGTATGCCCGCGAAATAGGAATCCATACACAAACAGGTTTCTTTTTTACCTTTATGGCGATCGGTATGGCCA
The DNA here is from genome assembly GCF_003434395.1 of Bacteroides sp. AM23-12. Classification (NCBI taxonomy): domain Bacteria; kingdom Pseudomonadati; phylum Bacteroidota; class Bacteroidia; order Bacteroidales; family Bacteroidaceae; genus Bacteroides; species Bacteroides sp. AM23-12. Next base: position 39,901 of record NZ_QTLF01000031.1, on the reverse strand, counting down.
TTTCCCGTATATTCTCAGGAAAGCTGGTGGACCGGGGAAAGATAACCCAAGTAATTGCCGCCGGACTCAATCTGGTTATAATAAGTTTCTTCCTGCTCGCATCCTGTGTATATCTGATTCAATGGAATGATGCTGCCTGCACCATTCTCTTTTTCGGAATTGCCCTGCTGATGGGAATCGGATTCGGAATTATGTTTCCGGCATTCAATACTCTGTTCGTAAACCTTGCCCCCAACAACCAACGGGGAACAGCTACTTCCACCTACCTGACCTCATGGGATGTAGGAATTGGTATCGGTATGCTGACCGGAGGATATATAGCCGAAATCTGTTCGTTTGACAAAGCATATCTTTTCGGTGCCTGCCTGACAGTAGTTTCCGCTGTCTATTTCAAATTAAAAGTAACGCCTCACTACCATAAAAACAAGTTAAGATGAGAAAGAAAGAACGTTATGAAAAAGTAATCGCATGGTTTCAGGCAAATGTTCCTGTAGCCGAAACAGAATTACATTACAATAATCCGTATGAATTACTGATCGCTGTAATCCTTTCTGCACAATGTACGGATAAACGAGTAAATATGATCACTCCGCCTCTCTACAAGGACTTCCCGACTCCGGAAGCTCTTGCTGCCAGTACGCCTGAAGTTATTTTCGAATACATCCGGAGCGTATCTTATCCGAATAACAAAGCCAAACATCTGGTAGGAATGGCTAAAATGCTGGTTAATGACTTCAACAGCAAAGTGCCCGACAACATGGATGACCTGATCAAACTTCCCGGTGTAGGAAGAAAGACCGCCAATGTGATTCAGTCCGTCGTTTTCAACAAAGCAGCGATGGCGGTTGATACCCACGTTTTCCGTGTCAGTCACCGCATCGGACTGGTGCCGGACAGTTGTACGACTCCATTCAGCGTAGAGAAAGAACTGGTGAAGAACATTCCGGAAAAATTAATACCCATAGCCCATCACTGGCTTATTCTGCATGGTCGTTATGTTTGTCAGGCACGTACGCCGAAATGTGACACCTGCGGTTTGCAAATGATGTGCAAATATTTCTGTAACACTTATAAAGTTACAAAAGAGGCACCAAAAGCCAAGAATAAATAACGATTTAATAGCAAGGAACCGAAATAAATAGTAACTTTGCGGTCGATCAAAAAAGAGAATATTAAAAACACTTTTAAATAAAAATAGAGTATTATGCAGACAATTGACAAATTCAATTTTGCCGGTAAAAAGGCATTTGTTCGCGTGGACTTCAATGTACCCCTGGACGAAAACTTCAACATTACAGATGACACTCGTATGCGTGCAGCTCTTCCTACTTTGAAGAAGATTTTGGCTGACGGCGGTAGCATCATCATCGGTTCTCACCTGGGCCGTCCGAAAGGCGTTGCCGACAAATTCTCTTTGAAACATATCATCAAACATCTGTCTGAACTGCTGGGCGTTGAAGTTCAGTTTGCTAACGACTGCATGGGCGAAGAAGCCGCTGTAAAAGCTGCTGCTCTGCAACCGGGAGAAGTTCTGTTGCTCGAAAACCTTCGCTTCTATGCTGAGGAAGAAGGCAAACCAAGAGGTTTGGCTGAAGATGCCACAGACGAAGAAAAGGCTGCTGCAAAGAAGGCTGTCAAAGAAAGCCAGAAAGAATTCACCAAGAAATTGGCTTCTTACGCTGACTGCTACGTAAACGACGCATTCGGTACAGCTCACCGTGCACACGCTTCTACAGCTCTGATCGCTAAATACTTCGACACTGACAACAAGATGTTCGGTTACCTGATGGAGAAAGAAGTAAAAGCTGTTGATAAAGTATTGAACGACATCCAACGTCCGTTCACTGCTATCATGGGTGGTTCTAAAGTTTCTTCTAAAATCGAAATCATCGAAAACCTGTTGAATAAGGTAGACAACCTGATCATCGCAGGTGGTATGACTTATACATTCACCAAAGCAATGGGTGGTAAAATCGGTATCTCTATCTGTGAGGACGACAAACTTGACCTGGCTTTGGATCTGATCAAGAAAGCAAAAGAAAAGGGTGTAAACCTTGTACTGGCTGTTGACGCTAAGATCGCTGACGCTTTCTCTAACGACGCTAACACTCAGTTCTGCGCTGTTGATGAAATTCCTGACGGATGGGAAGGTCTTGACATCGGTCCTAAGACTGAAGAAATCTTCGCTAACGTAATCAAAGAATCCAAAACTATTCTTTGGAACGGTCCTACAGGTGTATTCGAATTTGAAAACTTCACTCACGGTTCACGTACAGTAGGTGAAGCTATCGTTGAAGCAACCAAGAACGGTGCATTCTCACTTGTGGGTGGTGGCGACTCTGTAGCTTGTGTCAACAAGTTCGGTCTGGCTAGCGGCGTATCTTATGTTTCTACAGGTGGTGGCGCATTGCTCGAAGCAATCGAAGGAAAAGTTCTTCCGGGTATCGCTGCCATTAATGAATAATGAATTTATAACAATGTAATTTTAGATACGAGGGCAGTTCTTTGTGAAAAGAGTTGCCCTTATTTATATCTGACCCATCAACTAAGGCATGAAGAGAGCAGCACTCATATTCTGTATCCTCCTTTTCTTCCTTTATTCTTGCCAAAGAAAAAAAGGAGAAAGCGTCTTTATACCTTCAACAGAATTACAACCACTCACACTGGGAATGCTCCCGACTCTGGACGGACTGCCTTTTCACATAGCTAAAGCACAAGGAATCTACGATTCGCTGGGATTGGATTTAACCATCCTTTCTTTCAATTCCGCCTATGACCGCGACGCAGCGTTCCAGTTCAAATCAATGGATGGCATGATCACCGACTATCCCAGTGCAGTAACTCTACAGGCTATCCACCATACCGACTTAGGAATCATTTTGAAACATGACGGTTATTTCTGTTTTATAGTCTCCAAAGAAAGCGGTATCAACCAACTTCAGGAACTCAAAGAAAAAAATATAGCTGTTTCACATAATACGATTATCGAGTATGCAACCGGACAGCTACTGAACAAAGCGGGAATCAGTCAGGCAGAAGTGAACAAACCGGAAATCGCCCAGCTCCCTCTTCGCCTGCAAATGCTGCAATACGATCAGATTGACGCATCCTTCCTCCCCGACCCTGCCGCATCCATCGCAATGAATGCCCGTCACCGGTCTCTGATCAGCACACAGGAATTGGGAATTGATTTCACTGTCACCGCTTTCTCCCGAGAAGCCATCAACGAAAAAAGAAGAGAAATCGAACTATTAATCACCGGATATAATCTGGGAATAGACTATATAAAAATGCACCCGCAAAAAGAATGGAAACAGGTATTGATAGATATCGGCGTTCCGGAAAACCTGACCGGCCTCATTGCACTCCCTGTTTACAGAAAAGCGGAGCGCCCCTCAGCCGATGCCCTGGATAAAGCAGTAACATGGCTGAAAACAAATAACCGGATATCTCAGACATATTCCGGATACAAAAATCTGATAGATACAACTTTTACAAAAACAAATTCAACAACAATCAAATAACAACTAATCACATGCGAAAAACACTCTTTCGACTCTCAATGATCGCGTTCACCCTGCTTAGTATGCAGAATACGCTCACCGCACAGGAGAAAACGCCGTTGAATCAAGTAGTCAATACACTGAAAGAACGAATCAGTCTTGCCGGTTATGCACAACTGGGGTATACATACGACGATGCCGCCAATCCCGACAATACATTCGACATCAAACGGATCATCTTCATGGCACACGGTAAAATCACCGACAGATGGACATGCGATTTCATGTATGATTTCTACAACGGTGGTATGCTGCTCGAAGTATATACAGACTACCGGATCCTCTCCGGACTTACAGCACGTATCGGAGAATTTAAAGTTCCTTACACCATTGAAAACGAACTGTCTCCCACAACGGTAGAGCTGATCAACTGCTATTCTCAGTCAGTCTGTTATCTGGCAGGAGTCAGCGGCAGTGACAAATGTTATGGAATGACTTCCGGACGAGACATCGGTATGATGATTCACGGAAAACTATTTCATGATCTCCTGCAATACAAATTTGCCGTCATGAACGGACAGGGATTAAACACCAAAGACAAAAACAGTCAGAAAGATGTAGTCGGCAACCTGATGGTGTATCCTAACAAATGGCTGTCTGTAGGAGGATCTTTCATTCGGGGAACCGGACACGCCATAGGTGACTCCCAATATTCGGGAATCAAAACAGGAGAAAATTACGCCAAGAAACGCTGGAGCCTGGGAGGGGTTGTTACCACTTCCGCATTCAACTTCCGTACGGAATATCTTGCAGGAAAAGACAGAAACGTAAAAAGCGAAGGATTCTATGCGACAGGCAGCGTACGTTTATTACAAAATTTCGACTTTATCGCCTCTTTCGATTATTTCAATCCGAACAAAGCGGCAGATTTCAAACAAAATAATTACATTGCCGGACTGCAATACTGGTTTTATCCCAGATGCCGTGTGCAGGCACAATACACTTTTTGTGATAAAAAAGGAGACGGACAAAAGGATTCTAATCTGATACAAGCACAGGTGCAAGTCAGATTCTAACTTTTTGGCATCCTTTTTGTTCTATTACCTATAAATAATTGAACCATTATGAATGAAAAAACGATTAATGAACAATACACCTATATACGCTCTCTGCTTGAAGAAAAAAGACTTAAAGAAGCTTTGATGCAGTTGGAATCCCTGCTTTGGCAATGTCCGGACTGGGATTTACGTACCCGCTTGGAGCAGCTGCAAACCTCCTACAAGTATATGCTGGAGTATATGCGCCAAGGCGCAAACGACCCAGAACGCTGGAATGTATACAGAAAACTCGTAGCTGATACCTGGGAAATAGCCGACCGTTCGCGCCTGCTTATGCTGGACAATGCTTCATCAAGATATTATCATGAGGTACGCCGCACTCCCCGACCGGAAAGTCTGTCAGCATATACACTCAAAAAATTGCTGCACATGCTGGAGTCATTCAATGACGACTTGGCAGTCAGTGGACTGCTGTCTGACGAAAAGATGGACGAGGTACTGAAACGGCATGAAGAAACACTTAAATATATGTTTCTGCAAACATGGACCAACAGTGCATGGACTCCCGAAGAGGAAGAGGATGCACAATCCATGCTTACCTCCGAACTTCTTCCGGTGAATGATCTGTGCCTGTTTATCAGTGCTGTCACATTAAGTCTGATGGAATGTTTTGACCTGCGTAAAATCATGTGGTTGCTGGATGCTTACCGCCATCCGGATGTCAATGCCGGTCAACGTGCACTGGTAGGTGTCATTTTCATTTTCCATATCTACAGGAACCGTCTCTCACTCTACAACGATCTGGTCAAGAGAGTCGACCTCATGGATGAGATTCCTCCATTCAAAGAGGATGTGGCACGTATCTATCGCCAAATGCTACTATGCCAGGAAACAGAAAAGATAGACAAGAAAATGAGAGAGGAAATTATTCCTGAAATGTTGAAGAATGTTTCGTCCATGCGGAACATGAGATTCGGCTTTGAGGAGAATGAGGATGAGAACGATGACAAGAATCCGGATTGGGCGGACGCTTTCGAACAATCAGGACTGGGAGACAAGTTGCGCGAAATGAATGAGCTGCAACTGGAAGGAGCCGACGTATATATGAGTACATTTGCAGCACTGAAAAGTTATCCGTTCTTCCGGGAAGTACAGAATTGGTTTTACCCGTTCAGCAAGCAGCAATCCGATGTCATCAAGCAACTGAAACAGGAAGGTAACGAGAAAAATACATTGCTGGATTTAATTCTTCAATCAGGATTTTTCAGTAACAGTGATAAGTATTCACTCTTCTTTACGATCCGGCAGTTGCCAAAGGCACAGCAAGACATGATGCTAAGCCAGCTCGGTGAACAGCAAGTGGCAGAGCTGTCCGAAAAGTCGAGTGCGGAAACAATGAAGAAATTCAATGAGCGACCGGGAACCGTCAGCAATCAATATCTGCATGACCTGTACCGTTTCTTCAAGCTCAGTGTACGCCGCCACGAGTTTAGGGACATCTTTAAGGAGAAACTCGATTTACACCACATTCCTGCACTTAGTAACGTATTATATAGTGAAGATATCCTATTCCCGATCGCAGATTTCTATTTAAAGAAAGAACGCTGGAATGAGGCAATAGAAGTGTACGAGGAAATGGAAACGATCGGAGCACTTCAGGGAAGAGGTGCAGAATATTATCAGAAACTGGGATATGCTCTGCAAAAAAACAAGAAGTATGCAGAAGCGATCGATGCTTATCTGAAAGCGGATACACTGAAACCGGATAACATCTGGAACAACCGCCATCTGGCTATCTGTTACCGGTTAAACCGAAATTATCAGGCTGCATTGAGCTATTATAAAAAGGTGGAAGAAGCTACACCGGAAGATACCAATGTTATTTTCCATATCGGCAGTTGCCTGGCCGAACTCGGACAATACGAAGAAGCTGCCAACTACTTTTTCAAACTGGATTTCATCGAAAGTAATTGCATAAAAGCATGGCGCGGCATCGGATGGTGTTCATTCATCAGCCGGAAATACGAACAAGCCATGAAATATTACGAAAAAATCATTGAACAGAAGCCACTGGCTATCGACTATATGAATGCCGGACACGTCGCATGGACAATGGGAGACATTCAGAAAGCGGCCGCCCTGTACGGCAAGTCAATCACAGCCAACGGAAACCGTGAACGCTTTCTGGAGATGTTTCGGAAAGACAAGGAAGCTCTTCTCAAACAAGGTATTCAAGAAGAGGACATCCCGTTAATGCTGGATTTATTATAACTTCTTCAGCTCCCCGTACAGTTTCTGTATGGGGAGTCCCATTATATTATAAAAGCTGCCCGAAATAGACTTTACCCCTATATATCCGATCCATTCCTGCACTCCATACGCTCCCGCTTTATCCATAGGCTGATATTTGTCCACATAATACCGGATTTCCTCTTCGGACAAAACATCAAATTCCACATCGGATGCAGCAGTAAAGCTCTTTTGCCATTCAGTAGTCGTAAGACAAACACCGGTGAACACCTGATGTGACTTACCGGACAAAGAACGGAGCATTTCAACCGCCCCTTCCCGACCTTCCGGTTTTCCAAGCACTTTACCATCGAGCCAGACAATCGTATCTGCCGTAATCAACAGTTCCCCCGGTTGCATAATACTCCGGTAAGCATCCGCCTTTTCTCGGGAGATATATTCCGGAATCGCAGCACCAGCCAGATCGGCTGGATATGATTCGTCCACATCCGGCAATGTCCTGACCACATAATCCACTCCCAAGCCTGACATCAGTTCTTTCCGGCGGGGAGAATTGGAGGCTAATATAATCTGATATTTATCTAAATTTCCAAGCATAGTTTTATTTATCATTTAGTGATTTACAACTCACCAGCCGAAAGCATCTTCCGCCATCCACTTGCCATGAGCTTTCAATACTTGTTCCACCACATCACGTCCACAGCCACGACCGCCATCGGCATAAGATATATACTTTGCAACCGACTTAACTTCCGGAACTGCATCTTTGGGACAACAAGGCAACCCGCACTCACGCATCACTTCTATATCAGGCACATCATCGCCCATATACAGAATTTCGTCATCAGACAGACCGTATTTATCGCGGAAATCACGGTAATCATGAATTTTCACTGCAGACCCCATATACAGATCCTTCACACCCAATGCTGCAAACCGGATACGTACCGCTTCTGTCCGTCCACCGGTAATGATAGCAATATGGAGTCCTTTCTTTACTGCCAGCTGAATGGCATAACCGTCTTTAATATTCACCGTACGCATCGGTTCTCCGGAAGGATGCAACGGGACTGTTGTCGAACTCAATACTCCGTCAACATCAAAAGCCAGTGCTTTGATGCGGGATAGATCATAATTGATGGTGCTCATGGATACTTTTACTCATTAATTTATAAATTTCCTGTAATGCCTGACTGTCTGCCAGCATAGAAAGATGCTTATTCATCACATTCTCGTCATAGCGTACAGCCGGTCCGGTCTGCGCATCACGAGGAGCAAGTTCATGCACTTTGCGTGCCGTTTCGTCAATCAGGGGAAGCATAACATCAAATGGCAAATGATATTTTTCCAGCAATTCGGCGGCAAGAGCATACATATGGTTGGTAAAGTTACAGGTAAAGACAGCTGCCAGATGAAGACTTCTGCGTTGCTCCGAATCGGCTTCGTACACCTTATCAGAGAGCGTACCGGCAACCGCTTTCAGCAGCTCGGCATCTTCCGGTCTTTTTGCTTCAATAAAGAAAGGTACTTCCCGAAAATCAACTTCACGTTGTTTGCTGAACGTCTGCATCGGATAAAATACTCCGTAGCGTTCCGCATGACCTTCCCAAATATTCATCGGGATGCTACCTGCCGTATGTACCAGCAGCGCATGCTGCTTCCCATCAGTGATCTGAGGCAACAGTTCGACGAAAGCGGCATCTTTCAATGAAATAATATATAATCTCGCTTCATTCGATACGCCTTTTAAATCAGTGATATATTCCGCTTCCACTTCATTGGCTAACGTACGAGCCGATTCTTCCGTTCGGCTGTACACCTGCATGATACGGAATCCTTTCCGGTAAAGCGCTTTCGCCAGATTAGTTGCCAGATTTCCGGCACCGAGAAACACAACGGGCGTATCTTCAATACTTCTTTTCATTGTTTCTTTAACGTTTTGAAACCCAAAATAAAATAATTCCGATGATCAACAGTGCCAATGGCAACAGATAACCGGACAAGGAACCGAGCAATGACATTACCAGACCGATATTCATTACCAGCCACAGTCCCAACAGCACAAAGCCGACCGACTTGTCACGTTTGAAAATAAGAAAACTGATAGAGGCATACAACAACAAATTGTCCTTATTCATCACCCAAGGCAAACCTATAGAAGCAAAGGGGAGCAGTTTATTTATCAGGAAAAGAGTTCCGATAACAATAAAAGCGACGGCAGTGGCCTTATAAGTATCTTTATTATTATTTGCTTTGACAGCTCCCATCGTTATTTTCCTCCGAACTTATTAATATGAATTTTCTCCCACTGGAGGTGTTCTTCGTTGAAAGGCTTACGTTCCATTCCCTTATGTCCGATGGCAATCACGGAAAGAATCTGCAGTTGCAAAGGAATATCCAAAATTCCATGAACAAACTCGTCAGACGGCATTCCGGTTGCAGTGAAACGTTCGCGAACCTGTACCCAACAGCTTCCCAGCCCCAAATCTTCCGCCTGCAACTGTATCATGATGGAAGCAATAGAAGCATCTTCAATCCACACATCGCTTGCCAACGGATCGGCCATCACAACAATCGCCAAAGCAGCATCCGCAATGAACGAGGAAGCCTGCTCTTTGCAGTGAGACAGTTCTTTCAACTTTTCTTTATCATCGACTACCACAAACTGCCAGCTATTACTACGTTTGGAACTGGGAGACATCAAGGCAGCTTTCATCAGTGCCACAACCTCATCCTGTGTTAACTCCTCATCCGTAAATTTGCGCATACTGCGGCGATTCTTTATCAGTTCACTGAAATTTTCCATATTATTTCCGTTTTCATTTGATTTATGTATGCAAAGATAGCGCAAACCGATCGTAATAAGAAATGAAATTGTATCTTTGCACTGAGAAATATATTCATTATGAAAAAACGAATTACACAAGACGATTACATCAAAGCGAATCGTAAAGCCAGCCGTGAGGCAGAAATCAAAGAGCACGGACACCCCGTTTGTTACAAACGAGTGCATGAGTCAAAGAAAGTATATAACCGCAGAAAGATAAAGGCAGCCGATAAAAAGCTGCCTTATTTTTTTCATTTGGGATAGTGTCGGTATCCCAATGACATAGTGACACCATGAGACAGTGATAGTGACACTATCCTGTTGCGATAGTGACACCATGTTTTATGCAGTTCCTGATAGGCAGAAAGGGCGATTTCCTATACAATTCGCGTCAGTTCTCCAGTAGTGGAGTCTATGATAAACCCGTGCACTTTCACGTCCGACGGAATCAAAGGATGATGAACTATAAAATCGACCGTTCCCCTTACCGACTTCTCCGTATCTTCAAAGCCATCTAGCCAAGAATGAAAATCGACTCCACAAAAACTCATCATATGAATATAATCGGCATTAATACCCCGTGCCTTCATCTTCTCAAGCATTTCTTCACTGTGCATATGGCAGGCTCCACAATCAGAATGGGCAATCACCATTATTTCCTCCACACCTAACTCGAAGATAGCGACAAGCAGACTGCGAATCACACTACCGAAAGGATGGGAAATGACGCCTCCTGCATTCTTGATCATTTTAACGTCTCCGTTCTTAATGCCTAGTGCGGCCGGGAGTAAAGCTGTCAGACGTGTATCCATACAGGATAAGATAGCAATCTTTTTATCGGGATACTTATTCGTTATATATTCTTTATATCCCTCGTTCTTAACGAACTCTCTGTTATAAGCAAGCATTTCTTCTATCATAGCGCTATTTTGTTTGGACACACAAAAATAAAGAAAATAATAAAAAGCTGTATCAGGAAACAATGAAAATATACCAGAAATCCTTTTTAAACTTTTACGCAGGATACAGGTATGGAAACAAAGAGCCGGACAAGAGAAATCTCCTGCCCGGCTCCTATTAATTATGCTTGATTATTAATTAACTGATTAATAACCGGCGTTTTGTCCGAATTCTGCCGGATTATTGATCGCATCCAGATATTTCGTAGGAATAGGACGCAAATAGAATTCTTTCTTAAAGTGCTCAGCAGCACGCTTATTATAAGCAGCCAAACGAGTCTCAAAAGCAGCATTACGTTTCAGCAAATACCAGCGGCCACATTCGCCACAAAGTTCACGGGCATATTCATCGAAAATATAATTCAGATCCACTTGCGACTCACTGACCGTACCGGCACCGGCACGCGTACGGAGTACATTAATATATTTGGCAGCATCTCCCTTGTTCAAGCGTACCGATGCTTCAGCAGCAATCAGGTAAACTTCCGCCATACGCATGATCATCACATCCACAGTTTTTCTCTGAACGTCTCTGCCGACAAACTTATTACCCGGCATATTGAATTTAGAAAGAGCCGGATAAATAGATAACCACAAAGCACTGGCAGCACTAGGCTTGTCATAGGTAGCCCTGGCTGTTCCATTCTCATCGTAAAGATCGAAAACATTAAGAACCAACCCCGGATATTGAGCTTTTTCCTCTTCTGTCAGCGTCTTCAAAGAACAATAAACGGCATATTGATGAGCTTCTGCCGGATCTAAAGGCATAGCAGGATGAAGAATATTACCATCTGTTTTATCCTGAGTAGTCTTCGCTGTTCCATCTGCATTCCAGATAGCCAGCTGGCAGTAATTAGCATCGGCTGTACTATTGGATTCCAAGTTAAAATGAGGATAAACTTTCTTACCTATATTAGATGCGGGAATACCAAATTTAGTAGCAAGTGTGCTTGTGATTTCTTTGGCACACGCTGAACCTCCATATTCATAAGTCGCCCCCCATGCCGGTATAGAATAAGACGAGTAAGCTGAGATAAATGAATAACGAAAACGAGAGTCGTTCATATCAGCAGCAAAACAGTCCATCAGATATTTGGATGGCAGGAAGATATTACTGTTCGGACGACCGTAAACGAAGTTTGAAGTCTTGTCTACCAAACCCAGATCCGTATATGTTCCCAACGAAGGTAAGAAGTGACGGAACATTTCACTTTGTGAGTAGTTACCATTGGTGTAAGCGTCCGAATTTCTTTCGGCACCCGCAGCAATGAACAGAGCTTCTTCATTGTTACGATTATTATTTTCGTTGAATACATCGGCAAAAGCAGGATGCATATACCACTCATAAATCGCTTTATTATTAATCATGGTTGTCGCCGTATCATAGGCTTTTTCCAGAAAGCTGACACCATCGGTATCTTTCAGATCATAACCGGCACCATTAATATATGCACGTGCCAATAATCCCATCGCCGATTTCTTTGTAACGCGGCTATAGTAATCACTGAAACTTACGGGCAGATTCTCTACGGCAAACTTCAGGTCTTCGATAATGGCAGCATAAATTTCGGGAACGGTAGAACGGTGAGCATCAAAAGAAATATTCTCGCTATCGGCAGCCTTCAACTGCAAATCGACATTTCCAAACTGCTCCACCAAATTCATATAATAGTAAGCACGCAGACATCTGGCCTGTGCCACACATTCATTGATTTCATTCTCATCCCCTGTCACATTCTCAGCTCCGTCAATCACAATATTACAGCTGTTGATACACAGATAAGAATATTGCCACACTTTATAATAATAGCTATCATCGGTTTTCATACCGTTATAACTATGATAACGCTGATAGCTGGAGCCCGATTTGGGTTCTTCCCAAATATCAGTACCCGCTTCCGTACAAACCAGATAGTCACTACTCTGATAGATGTTGTTGATCAAGGCTGTATAGCACGAGTTGGTGAATGCCTTATAAGTTTCCAATGTATAAGAACCATCGGAGAACTGACCCGAGTTGTTGGGGTTCACTTCATCAAGACTGCAAGAGCCCCAAGAAAAAACACCGGCAACAAGTAGAACTAAACTATATATCTTTTTCATATTGCTATTTTTTAGAAAGTTAAATTAAGACCAAATATGCAATCACGAGACAATGGGAAGTTGATGCTTCCGTTCATTTCCGGATCGTAATTCTTCACATATTTGTTTGGCGAATAAGTAAACAGGTTGGTCATTGTCGCATAAACTCTCAGATTACTGATACCAAAACGTTTTGTAAGTTTACCGGGTAACGTATAACCCAATGTTACGTTTTTAAGTTTAAAGAATGATCCATCCACATAATACATCGAATCATATCCTTCATAAGCACTTCTATCCTTGGATTTATCGATAGCATAGAACAAGACATCCTGATCTGCTTCGATCGTCTTGTCATAGTAAGTAAAATAAGTAGGAATATTGTAATCCGGATTAGGCGAATATTTACCTATCACACTGCCATAGTTCATCATTTGCCCCCAACGTGCATAAAGGAAGACAGACAAATCAAAATCTTTGTATCTGAAATTATTCTTAAAGCCCAATGTCCAGTCCGGAGTATTACGACCTATTACCTGACGATCATAATCCGCACGTACACCATAAGGATTTTCTGCCGTAATATCAACGCGCTCTCCTTCAGGATTCATATAATAATAACCATTTCCGTCCTTCTTCACACTAGGTAAATCCAGCTTAATATCGCCCGGTTCGCATCCGAACAAAGCAGCAGTTTCCTTTTCGCTATATTGCCAGATACCCAACACTTTATATCTATAGAAAGAACCGACTCCTTCGCCGACTTTGAACACCATATCACCCTTTTTTGCATTGAACATCATATCCTGCCCTTCGATCAAAGATTTAATTTTTTCTTTGTTGGCGGTAAATGTCACTGTTGAGCTCCAAGTAAAATCTTTCTTCACAATATTACGGGTATTAAGAGCAAGTTCAATACCGCGATTTTCTGTTTCAGCAGCATTCTTGTTCATTTTATAAGTAGTGCTACCTGTGTAATTACCCATAATAGATGTCGGCAATGCCTGAGAAAGAATTACATCCGTTGTTTTTGTCCGATACAAATCCACCGTCAGATCAATACGATTATTGAGGAAGCTGGCGTCAATACCAATATTCAAGTCATGAGTCTTTTCCCATGTCAGATTACGGTTAGTGATATACTCCGTAAACTTGGCTGACGGAACAGTCATTCCTCCCAAAGAGGTTGTCACATTTTCCAAAGATGCCATAGAACTGTATTCAGCAATACCGGCAGTAGTTCCGGCAACACCATAGCCTACACGCAGTTTCAAGTTATCCAACCAGCTTTTTGTACCAGCCATAAATGCTTCATCCGAGATTCTCCAGCCTACAGAAACTGCCGGGAATAAATTCCATCTATTGTCTTTCGACAAACGGGAATCCGCTTCATAACGACTGGAAGCAGAGAACAGGTATTTACCTTTGTATGAGTAGTTGACACGACCGATAAAGCCCATCCCTTTCGACATCAGATATTTGCTGTTCAGTTTCTTATTATCAGCATTCTGCAATGCATACCACAACATATCATTGGTCGCCGGGTTTTCACCATAGACATAATATTCTTCACTCTGATTGTAATTCCAGGAAGTAACCCCTGTAACCGTCAGGTCATGATCCTTATTAAATGTATTGTGATAAGTTACTATGTTTTCCCATTTGTAATTATATCCTGTCTTATTGGTAGCTTCGCCATATGCCACCGTACTGCCTTTCAACACATTATAAGAGCCTTCTCCCATAAATTTACCGGCACGAGATTGAGAATAACTGCCTCCAAGCTGTGACTTGACAGACAATCCTTTTACCGGTTTCCATTCAAGATAAGCGTCAACATAAGCCCTTCCTGCTTTAGTATTATTCTTATATACTCCATCTTGTTCGTCTGCTAACGGATTTGGATCTGATGATGAACCGGGAATCGGAAATTCCGTAATAGAGCCATCTTCATTATAAGGAGTACCTAACGGGGTGGCAAACAATGCTCTTTCCAAAACGGCATTACGTGAATTCTTGTTGGAGAAAGATGCCTGAACATTAATACCGGCATTCATCCATTTATTGATTTCCTGATCTATACGGACACGGGTAGAGTACACTTTATAGTCATCATTCTCATACATACTCTTCTCATCAGTATAGTTCAACGAGAAATAGGCTTTCGTCTTCTCAGTACCTCCGGCAACGGAAATACTATAATTCTGCTTCAAACCTGAGTGTAATACTTCATCTCCCCAGTTTACCCATTGGTTGTTTTTGATGGCATCGTATCTTTCACCGAAAATTTCCTCCTCATTAGTAGTACCGACAGGCTTATAAGAATCTTTTATATAATTAATGTATGAGTCACCCGTACGCATCTTAGGAACTCGGGCACCCATAGTCGTTCCGGCATAAGCATTAAAATTGATGACCGGTTTTCCACTCTTGGATCCTTTCGTAGTCACGATAATAACACCATTCGCACCACTTGAACCGTAGATAGCCGTAGAAGATGCATCTTTCAGTACTTCGATAGATTCAATATCATTGGGATTCAAGGTAGCAATATCACCCGGCATACCATCGATAATATAAGTCGGCTTAAATGCATCTGAAGAGATATTACCATCCTCATCCAACTGTAAAGAGCGGGTACCACGCAACTGAACTGTCGGTGACGAACCTGCCTGACCTGAAGAATTAGTGATATCCAGACCTGCAATTTTACCTTGCAGCGCATCCATCGGATTCACGCCCGGATTCATGGTGATATCCTCTGATTTCACAGAAGCAACCGCACCTGTCAAATCACGTTTCTTTACCGTACCGTAACCGATGACCACTACCTCATCCAAAGCCTGTGTATCCGGAACCATCTTTATATTCAGCGGGGCATTTCCGCTCACAATGATAGCCTGTTCTTTATATCCGATATAAGAAACAACCAGTTCTTTACTTCCGCCCGGAAGATTAATGGAGAACTTACCGTCAAAATCAGTTATCGTACCTGTACTTGTACCTTTCACCACAATAGAAACACCGATCAACGGTTCTCCATTTTCATCTAAAACAGTTCCTTTCACTGTCTTTGTCTGCATGACGGCTTGCACAGTAATATCATTCACACCATTTTCTGCATAAACAGATATGGCAGAAGGGGCACACAATAAAGTCAGCCCTAAAATCATGGAAACGCGTCTATGCTGTGTCTTCCACGCTTCAACAAATGCATTCTCTCTCATTCGTTTTAATTTAAAGTTAATATTAATTTTCCTTTGTTTAGTAAAATACAATTAGCATAATCTTTTACATAGACGTTTCCATTTTACTTCTGTACTCACAAAGGACGACAATAATACAAAAATTCGCTTTTCCAAGCCTTTTTTTCCTCAAATATATGCAAAGGATAAAAAGACAAATTTTAGGCTAAGCCAACAAATTCTCTTTTTTATTGTTGAATGAAGAATAAAAAGTGTAAATTTGTATTTGGATGCCACTTAAACTAACAACATATTATCGCGGAAAAGACATTCCTGATTTACCGGGAACCAATACTTTTCATTCCAAGGAGTTGTTTCAGATCTATGAATCGACTCCGGGATATACCCCGCTACTGATAGTGGCAACAGAAGAAGGCAGACCTGTAGCACGCCTGCTTGCCGCCATACGCAAGACCAAAAAGTGGCTTCCCTCCTCTCTTGTCAAACAATGTGTGGTATATGGTGCAGGTGAATTTCTGGACACTTCTCTACCGGCAAGTAAAGAGAAGGAGGAAGAAATTTTCGGTGAAATGCTGGAGCATCTCACACAAGAAGCATCACGCACCTGCATTCTTATTGAATTCCGCAATCTGGATAATTCCATGTTCGGTTACCGTTTCTTCCGAAAGAACGACTTTTTTCCGGTCAACTGGCTGCGTGTCCGTAACTCTCTGCATAGTACGCAGAAAGCGGAAGACCGTTTCAGCCCGTCACGTATCCGTCAGATCCGGAAAGGACTCAAAAACGGAGCCAAAGTAGTAGAAGCCCATACGGTGGAAGAGATTAAGGAATTCTCGCGGATGCTGCACAAAGTTTATTCTTCACGAATACGGAGATATTTCCCTGCCAATGACTTTTTCCGCCACATGAACAGCATGCTTATCAGAGGAAAACAGGCAAAAATATTCATCGTAAAATACAAGGAAAAGATTATCGGCGGCTCCGTCTGCATCTATTCCGGCGAAAATGCTTTTATCTGGTTTTCAGGAGGAATGCGAAAGACGTATGCACTGCAGTCACCCGGCATACTGGCAGTATGGAAAGCACTTGAAGATGCCCATGAACGGGGATTCCGTCACATGGAGTTCATGGATGTAGGACTTCCCTTCCGCAAACATGGTTATCGTGATTTCGTACTCCGTTTCGGAGGCAAACAAAGCAGTACCCGCCGTTGGTTCCGTATCAGCTGGCCATGGCTGAATAATCTTCTGGTCAAGTTTTATGTCTAAATGTAATCTCAAGATTACAAAACCCGTCTTTGTCACCCATCCGGAGCATTTTTTATGCTTTATTCCCCAATAATTAAATGCAGAAATATTTCTTTATTAGACAAGAAATGTCTTTCTTTGTGCTGTTTTATGCCATATAAGCACATAATTAAACCATATAAAAAAATATAGTTATGAAGATTTCACACATTGAGCATCTGGGCATTGCTGTAAAAAGCATCGAAGAAGCCCTTCCTTACTACGAAAACGTATTGGGTCTGAAATGTTACAACATCGAAACAGTAGAAGATCAAAAAGTAAGAACCGCTTTTTTAAAGGTAGGTGAAACAAAAATCGAATTGTTGGAGCCGACTTGCCCCGAAAGCACCATTGCTAAATTTATTGAAAACAAAGGTGCAGGTGTTCATCACGTAGCATTTGCCGTAGAAGATGGCGTAGCTAATGCTTTGGCAGAAGCAGAAAGCAAAGAAATCCGTCTGATTGACAAGGCTCCCCGCAAAGGTGCCGAAGGTCTGAACATCGCTTTCCTTCACCCGAAATCAACACTGGGTGTGCTGACAGAACTCTGCGAACACTAATCATAAACTCTAAAAAAACAACAAGAACTCATGAGTAATCAACTTGAAAAAATTAAAGAGCTTATTGAACGCCGTGCCGTTGCACGCATCGGAGGCGGCGAAAAAGCAATTGCGAAGCAACATGAAAAAGGGAAATACACAGCGCGTGAGCGTATAGCCATGCTGTTGGATGAAGGTAGCTTCGAAGAAATGGACATGTTCGTTGAGCACAGATGCACGAACTTCGGCATGGAGAAAAAGCACTATCCGGGTGATGGTGTAGTAACCGGTTGCGGTACTATCGAAGGTCGTCTCGTATATCTTTTTGCACAGGACTTTACCGTTACTGCAGGTTCACTGTCGGAAACAATGTCACTGAAGATCTGTAAGATTATGGATCAGGCAATGAAGATGGGTGCTCCTTGTATCGGTATCAATGACTCGGGCGGTGCACGTATCCAGGAAGGTATTAACGCTTTGGCAGGTTACGCAGAAATCTTCCAGCGCAATATCCTCGCTTCGGGTGTCATTCCGCAGATTTCCGGTATCTTCGGGCCTTGTGCCGGCGGTGCTGTTTATTCTCCGGCACTGACAGACTTCACACTGATGATGGAAGGTACTTCTTATATGTTCCTTACAGGTCCGAAAGTAGTGAAAACTGTAACCGGTGAAGACGTAAGCCAGGAAAACCTCGGCGGAGCAAGCGTTCACTCTACCAAATCGGGTGTTACTCATTTCACTGCCAAAACAGAAGAAGAAGGTCTGGCATTGATCCGCACACTTCTGAGCTATATTCCTCAAAACAACCTCGAAGAAGCTCCATATGTGGATTGCACAGATCCGATCGACCGTCTGGAAGATTCACTGAACGATATTATCCCCGACAGCCCCAACAAACCGTATGATATGTACGAGGTTATCAGCGCTATCGTGGACAACGGTGAATTCCTGGAAATCCAGAAAGACTATGCCAAGAATATCATTATCGGTTTTGCCCGTTTCAACGGTCAGTCTGTAGGTATTGTAGCCAATCAGCCTAAATTCCTTGCCGGTGTACTCGACAGCAACGCATCTCGCAAAGGCGCACGTTTCGTTCGTTTCTGCGATGCTTTCAATATCCCTATCGTGTCGTTGGTAGACGTACCGGGATTCCTTCCGGGAACAGGCCAGGAATACAATGGCGTTATCCTTCATGGTGCCAAACTGCTGTATGCTTACGGTGAAGCTACTGTACCTAAAGTAACAATCACATTGCGTAAATCTTACGGTGGTTCTCACATCGTGATGAGTTGTAAACAACTTCGTGGTGACATGAACTATGCTTGGCCAACAGCTGAAATCGCTGTAATGGGTGGTGCAGGTGCAGTAGAAGTATTGTACGCGCGTGAAGCCAAAGACCAGGAAAATCCGGCTCAGTTCCTTGCCGAAAAAGAAGCAGAATATACAAAACTGTTTGCCAACCCTTATAATGCAGCTAAGTATGGTTACATCGATGATGTCATCGAACCGCGTAACACACGTTTCCGCGTGATCCGTGCTTTGCAGCAGTTGCAGACTAAGAAACTGTCTAACCCGGCGAAGAAACATGGTAATATTCCGTTGTAATCCAACTTTTCACATTAAAACAAGAACGATTATGAACAAAACCAAAATCGGAATATTCCTTTCTCTGCTGTTGCTGATTGGATTGACTTCCTGCGGAGAGCAAAAGTCGAACAATAAGCTATTGCTGAATGAAGTCCTGATAGACAATCAAAACAACTTTCAGGATGACTACGGCTTGCACAGTGCATGGATTGAAATATTCAACAAATCATACGGTAGCGCAGACTTAGCAGCTTGTTTATTGAAAGTAAGCAGCCAGCCGGGCGATACAGTAACCTATTTTATCCCGAAAGGTGACATACTTACATTAGTAAAGCCACGCCAACATGCGTTATTTTGGGCAGACGGCGAACCTAATCGTGGTACCTTCCATACCAGCTTCAAACTGAACCCTGAAACAGCCAATTGGGTCGGTCTTTTTGATTCAGGCAGAAAGCTACTTGATCAAGTTGTCATACCAGCAGGAACTTTAGGTCCCAACCAGTCTTATGCACGCATAAGCGACGGAGCAGCAGACTGGGAAGTAAAAGGCGGAAGCAAAGACAAATACGTAACCCCGAGCACGAACAACAAAACCCTTGACAGTAATGCCAAGATGGAAAAGTTCGAAGAACATGACTCAGTCGGTATCGGTATGTCTATTTCAGCCATGAGCGTAGTATTCTGCGGATTGATTCTTCTCTTCATTGCCTTCAAGGTGGTAGGTAAAGTTGCTGTCAACCTGAGCAAACGCAATGCGATGAAGGCTAAAGGCATCGATAAAGTCGAAGCGAAAGAGCTTTCACAGGCTCCGGGTGAAGTTTATGCTGCTATTTCAATGGCATTACACGAAATGCAGGATGAGGTACATGACGTAGAAGAAACGGTGCTGACCATCACTCGTGTGAAACGCAGTTATTCACCGTGGAGTTCGAAGATTTACACCTTGCGTGAAAATCCTAACAGAAAGTAAATCATTCCCTAAAAAGATAAAACGATGAAAGAATATAAATATAAAATCAACGGTAACTCATACAAAGTAACCATCGGAGATATTGAAGATAATATCGCTCATGTAGAAGTGAACGGTACGCACTACAAAGTAGAAATGGAGAAACAACCGAAAACTGCTCCCAAACCGGTAGTAGTACGTCCTATGCCTAACTCACCGGCTGCTCCTACCACACCGGTAGTAAAACCGGCTGCTCCTTCTACAGGCAAATCAGGCGTTAAGTCCCCGCTACCAGGCGTTATCCTTGACATCAAAGTAAATGTAGGTGATACAGTGAAAAGAGGACAGACTATCATTATATTGGAAGCCATGAAGATGGAAAACAATATCAATGCAGACAAAGACGGTAAAGTGACTGCTATCAATGTCAACAAGGGAGATTCTGTTCTTGAAGGTAATGACCTCGTAATTATTGAATAATATGGGAGATTTTATTAACTTTTTAGGAAATAACCTTGCCGACTTCTGGACCTACACGGGATTTGCCAACGCGACAGTTGGTCATATCGTGATGATCCTCGTTGGCTTGTTCTTCATCTATTTGGCTGTAGCCAAAGAGTTCGAGCCGATGTTGTTAATTCCTATCGGATTCGGTATTCTGATCGGTAATATACCTTTCAATATGGACGCCGGACTAAAAGTCGGTATATATGAAGAAGGTTCTGTATTGAACATATTGTATCAGGGAGTAACGTCCGGCTGGTATCCACCGCTCATCTTCTTAGGTATCGGTGCCATGACAGACTTCTCGGCACTGATCTCCAATCCGAAGCTGATGCTGATCGGTGCGGCCGCCCAGTTTGGTATCTTCGGTGCATACATGATTGCATTGGAAATGGGATTTGACCCGATGCAGGCCGGTGCTATCGGTATCATCGGTGGAGCAGATGGTCCGACGGCTATCTTCCTTTCGTCCAAGCTGGCACCTAACTTAATGGGAGCCATTGCGGTATCCGCCTACTCTTATATGGCGTTAGTTCCGGTGATACAGCCGCCTATCATGCGTCTGCTCACCACCAAACACGAACGCGTTATCCGTATGAAACCGCCACGTGCCGTTTCTCATACAGAGAAAGTGATTTTCCCGATTATCGGTCTGTTGCTGACCTGCTTCCTGGTTCCTTCCGGTCTGCCTCTGTTGGGTATGCTGTTCTTCGGTAACCTGTTGAAAGAAAGTGGTGTAACCCGTCGTCTGGCTAACACAGCCAGCGGTCCACTGATTGACACAATCACTATCCTGTTAGGTTTGACAGTAGGTGCTTCTACTCAGGCTTCTGAGTTCCTGACACTCGACTCCATCAAGATCTTCGCCCTCGGTGCTTTGTCATTTATCATTGCTACCGCATCAGGTGTGATCTTCGTTAAGATCTTCAACCTCTTCCTCAAGAAGGGCAATAAGATCAATCCGTTGATCGGTAATGCAGGTGTATCTGCCGTTCCCGACTCTGCACGTATCTCACAAGTTGTCGGTCTGGAATATGATCCAACCAACTACTTGCTGATGCACGCTATGGGTCCGAACGTAGCAGGTGTAATCGGTTCGGCTGTTGCTGCCGGTATCCTGTTAGGATTCTTAATGTAGGGACAAGGTGCCCCTGTCAGGCTTCCATTCGGAATGCCGGGACAAAATATTAGGTGCGGATATTGCTGTTTTAGATGCAATATCCGCACTTATCATTATGTTATCTTCTCTTATCATTCCGTTAATCTATTCCAAAAAGGCTACGAATAATTCGTAAATACGATATTTTTTAGCATCTTGCGTCTTTGTTACGACACACTAAAATAAATATTTATGAAACGGATTATTCTCCTCGCCTTCCTTTGTACCACCACCCTGGTGATGGCGCAGCGCATCAATCATGTTCAGGAAGCAATAGCAAACTACGATTACGAGGCAGCTCTCACTCTCATTGCCAAAGAAAAGCCGACAATTCCCCTACTCTTGCAAAAAGGTAAAGCACAACGGGGACTTGGGATGAATACAGAAGCACTTTCCACTTATCAGGAAATCATAACCAATGACACTGCCAATACCCGTGCATATATCGAAGCAGCCGAATGCTGCCGTTCATTGGCCAAATACCAACAGGCACTGAAATATTATGAACAGGCACTCGATCTGAATCCGGAAAACAAATATGTGCGTATTCAATACATCGGACTACTGCTCTCTTTACAGAAGTTTCAGGATGCTTTAGGAGAAAGTAGTCTGATGACAGAGAAAGACAGTTCCGCCATCGCCTTGCATCTGCAGGCCCAAAGTTTCGAAGGTATGGGAGAGCTTCTCCCCGCCACGGGGTGCTACTATAATATACAGGAGAAATACCCCGACGACTATCTTGCCGCCGCCAAGCTCGCCGCACTGAACATAGCCGGTTCTTATTTCAACGAAGCAATTGAAGCCACGGAGAAATATCGGCAGATTGACACCACCAACATCGCTGTCAACCGCCAGAATGCACTGGCATATTGTCTGAATAAGGATTATCCTACCGCTATCCAGCGTTATGAATACCTGGTGAGCCAGGGCGACAGTTCTTTTCATACCTGTTATTATCTGGGTATCAGCTATTATGCGGAAGAGAAATATTACGAAGCACATGACTTTCTGGAAGCCGCCCGAAAACATGATCCTGAAAACGTAAACCTGCTTTATTATCTCGGCCGTGCCTGCGCCAAGACTTCATGGAAGAAGTTAGGCGTAGAGTATCTCGAAAAAGCGCTTGATCTGACTATTCCCAAAGACAGTAATATGGTACGGCTCTATATTGGCATGACCGACTGCTACAAAATGGCACAGATGCCTAAAGAGCAGATTGAATCGATCAGAGAACGCTACCGGAAATACGATAAACAAAATCATAAGCTGCTCTATGATATGGCTTTCATTTATTTCTATTCGCTGAAAGACAAGAAAAACACCGAACGCTGTCTGGAAGCATTCTTAAAAACACGCCCGAAAGAAGATAAGGAAGAAGAAGCGAAACTAAACGAACGAGGCGAACTCGTTTTAGGCACTAAGAATTATTATAATGCTGCAGCTAACTGGCTGAAAGACATTCAAAGTAAGCAAAAGATAGAAGATTTCTTCTTGGGAGGAAATGTGCCCGCTCAGAAACCGGAATAAGCAGATAGAGAATATTACGTAAAAAGGCTGCAACCGTCAAACGATTGCAGCCTTTCTATATAATAGGATAATCTGTGATTATTCAGCCAATTTGTTGTCAGAACCCAGCACATTAAGGATTTTGTGCTTGTACAGTTTTTCCATGTTGTCACGAGCCGGACCAAGATACTTACGTGGGTCGAATTCAGCTGGTTTTTCAGCGAAAGTCTTACGGATAGCAGCAGTCATAGCCAGACGAGAGTCTGAGTCGATGTTGATTTTGCAAACAGCAGACTTGGCAGCTTTACGCAATTCTTCTTCAGGAATACCGATAGCAGCTTTCAGAGCACCACCAAACTTGTTGATTGTTTCAACTTCTTCTTCAGGAACTGAAGATGATCCGTGAAGTACGATAGGGAATCCCGGAAGTTTTTCCATTACAGCATCCAATACTTCGAAAGCCAATGGAGGAGGAACCATACGACCGGTAGCCGGATCGATGTGGCACTGTTCCGGAGTAAACTTGTAAGCACCGTGAGAAGTACCGATAGAGATAGCCAATGAGTCACAACCTGTACGAGTAGCGAAATCGATTACTTCTTCAGGGTCAGTGTATGTGTGGTGGTCAGAAGAAACTTCATCTTCTACACCTGCCAATACACCAAGTTCACCTTCAACTGTTACGTCGAACTGATGAGCGTATTCAACCACCTTCTTAGTCAAAGCAACGTTTTCTTCGTAAGGAAGATGAGAACCGTCGATCATAACTGAAGAGAAACCTGAATCGATGCAAGATTTGCAAGTTTCAAAAGTATCTCCGTGGTCAAGGTGAAGAACGATTTCAGGATGTGCGCAACCTAATTCTTTTGCGTACTCTACAGCACCCTGAGCCATGTAACGCAACAAAGTAGCGTTAGCATACTGACGAGCACCTTTAGAAACCTGAAGAATCACCGGAGATTTTGTTTCTACTGCAGCCTTGATGATAGCCTGCATCTGTTCCATATTGTTGAAGTTGAATGCTGGGATAGCGTATCCACCCTTAATAGCCTTAGCAAACATGTCTCTTGTGTTTACCAATCCTAAGTCTTTGTAATTAACCATTTTGTTTAAAGTTTATTGTTAGTGAATTAAAATTCTACGCAAAAGTAAGCATTATCCACCGAATAACGAGCATCGGAAAGAAAAATATAATAGAAAAAGGTTTAAATCGATCAGCAAATATTCATCCGTAAGCGGGTCTGACATTAGATTGTAATGTCCACCTAGCAAATAAACGGCTGAAAGGTTCTATCCCAAAACAGGTATTATACCATAAAAAGCACAAGACATTCTTTTCGTGCCAATCATATAATTCATAGAAATAGCATAATTCACAGAAGTTTTTTCAGCAAAGTTTTTTCTATTCCGGAGAAATGTGCTATCTTTGCGCTCTGAAAATGACCATTACACTATTTCTTACCAAAATAGTAACAGAATATAAATTAAAAAAACAGATACTGAAATGAAAAAAGGCCTTCATCCAGAATCATACCGTCCGGTAGTATTCAAAGATATGTCAAATGGTGATATGTTTTTGTCTAAATCAACTGTAGCAACTAAAGAAACCATCGAATTCGAAGGTGAAACTTATCCGTTGCTGAAGATTGAAATCTCTAACACTTCTCACCCGTTCTATACAGGTAAATCTACATTGGTAGATACTGCAGGTCGCGTTGATAAGTTCATGAGCCGTTACGGTGACCGTAAGAAGAAATAATTCAATCTTTCGTTAAGATGAAAAAAGAGGAGATTTCCGGTTGGAAATTTCCTCTTTTTCGTTTCATAGATAAACTAAAGGACCGCACCATTCTTCACAGAGTAGTGCGGTCCGTATATTAACTGGCTAAGGGGAACTATTACCAGGTAATATAAAAATGGTATAGTTAAGGGAATATACCATACCATTATATTGTCTGATCTCCTGAAAAATGATGGTTTATTAAATAGTACTATTCAGGAGAAATACTTCCTATTATATATAATAATATTCAGCAGGCAAAAAAGACGGTCCTGCTGACCCGTTGCACTACATATTACAGTCCACGAGGGATGAGATACAGTGGGCGCATTAACGCTCCACACGGGGGACAGAACCGTATATCTAAGGAAGCCACGAGCATATTCCCACATGCTCGTAGCTTAAATTCGAGAATTAAATTCTCATATCGCATTCCGCGACTGTAATACTAGTGCGGTGCAAAAGTGGGAATAATCTCTGATAAAATCAACAGAAAAGGCATTTTTTATCTATAAACAATCATTTTCCTTTAATGTTGATACTAATTTCACATTTCTAATATACCCGTCTCTACTGAACATAGTCAAGTATCAAATTGTTTACTTCCCAAACAATGAACGACTTATGAAAAATATCTATGTGATTGCACTCGCAGCCATCCTATTTCAAGGCTGCGGGCAAAAAAAAGAGATGACGGCACCCGCCACCCGACCTGTTAAGACAACTATTGTCGAATCAAGGTCAGTAATCAGAAAAGACTTCTCCGGCATTGTAGAAGCAGTGGAGTATGTCAAACTGGCATTCCGCGTCAGCGGACAGATCATCAGCCTGCCTGTTATCGAAGGAGAGAAAGTGAAAAAAGGGCAACTGATTGCAGCTATCGATCCCAGAGATATCGCATTGCAGTATGCTGCCACCAAGTCTGCCTACGAAACGGCTTCCGCACAAGTGGAACGCAACAAGCGCCTGCTCTCCCGGCAAGCGATCTCCGTGCAGGAGTATGAAATCAGCCTTTCCAATTATCAGAAAGCAAAATCGGAGTACGAACTGTCCAGCAACAACATGCGTGACACCAAACTGACGGCCCCTTTCGACGGTTCTATCGAGAAGCGGCTGGTGGAGAACTACCAGCGTGTCAATTCAGGAGAAGGGATCGTACAACTGGTCAACACACAGAACCTGCGTATCAAGTTCACCATACCGGATGCATATCTTTATCTCCTCCGTGCCAAAGATCCCCGTTTCCTTGTAGAGTTTGATACCTTCAAGGGCCATGTGTTCAAGGCGAGACTGGAGGAATATCTGGACATATCCACCGAAGGAACGGGTATTCCGGTCAGCATCACTATCGACGACCCTTCATTCGACCGGGACTTATATGCCGTGAAGCCCGGCTTCACTTGCAGCATCCGTTTCACAGCCGATGTAGGCCCACTGGTGCAGGATAGCTGGACAATCATCCCGCTCAGTGCTGTTTTCGGCGAAAGTGACGGAAACAACATGTATGTCTGGGTAGTAGAGGACAACAAAGTGCACAAACGCAAAATCGTCGTCAATGCCCCCACAGGAGAGGCGCAAGTACTCGTGTCCGAAGGACTGAAACCCGGAGAACAAATCGTCATAGCAGGAGTATACCAGTTGGTAGAAGGAGAAAGTATTAAATCAATAGACAAATGAACTTAGCAAAATATTCACTGGATAACACGAAGATCATCTATTTCTTCCTTGCCGTACTGCTGATTGGAGGTATTACCTCCTTCGGAAAGCTGGGCAAGAAAGAAGATGCCCCCTTCGTTATCAAATCAGCGGTCATCATGACACGCTATCCGGGAGCCGAACCGGCAGAAGTAGAACGGCTGATCACAGAGCCTATCTCCCGTGAGATACAAAGTATGAGCGGCGTGTACAAGATAAAATCAGAGTCCATGTACGGGCTCTCCAAAATCACGTTCGAACTGCAACCCTCACTTTCCGCCAGTTCCATCCCTCAGAAATGGGACGAACTGCGACGCAAAGTGCTCAATATTCAGCCGCAGCTGCCCAGCGGTGCTTCCACCCCGACCGTCTCCGATGATTTCGGCGACGTATTCGGCATTTATTATGGACTGACGGCAGATGACGGCTTCACTTATGAGGAAATGCGTAACTGGGCGGAAAGGATCAAGACGCAGGTTGTCACAGCAGACGGCGTGATGAAAGTAGCACTGTTCGGCGTACAGACGGAAGTAGTCAACATCTTCGTTTCTACCAACAAACTGGTGGGAATGGGAATCGATCCCAAACAGCTGGCCAACCTTCTGCAATCGCAGAACCAGATTATCAACACCGGAGAAATCCGTGCAGGCGTACAGCAGTTACGGGTAACAGCCAACGGAATGTATGCCAACATAGACGATATCCGCAACCAGGTAATCACCACCAAAGCCGGACAGGTGAAACTGGGCGACATAGCCGTGATCGAGAAAGGTTATCTCGACCCTCCATCCAACATCATGCATGTGAACGGGAAACGGGCTATCGGCATCGGTGTTTCCACCGACCCGCAAAGAGATGTAGTGCAGACGGGTGAGAACGTAAAAGTAAAACTGAACGAGCTCCTCCCCCTCATGCCTGTGGGACTGGAACTGCAAAGCCTCTACCTCGAAAACGAGATCGCCAACGAAGCCAACAACGGATTTATCATCAACCTGATCGAATCCATCCTGATCGTGATTGTCATTATCATGCTGGTGATGGGACTCCGTGCCGGTCTGCTCATCGGCTCTTCGCTGATTTTCTCTATCGGAGGTACACTGCTCATCATGTCTTTCTTCGGCGTCGGACTCAACAGAACGTCCCTGGCAGGATTTATCATCGCCATGGGTATGCTGGTGGACAACGCCATCGTAGTGACGGACAACGCCCAAATAGCCATTGCCCGAGGTATAAACCGACGGAAAGCCCTGATAGACGGAGCAACCGGACCACAATGGGGCTTGCTCGGAGCAACTTTCATTGCCATCTGCTCCTTCCTGCCGCTTTACCTTGCTCCCTCTGCTGTAGCGGAAATCGTAAAACCGCTGTTTGTGGTACTTGCCATTTCACTAGGACTGAGCTGGGTACTTGCCCTGACGCAGACTACCGTATTCGGAAATTTCATTCTGAAAGCCAAAACAGGCGACAGCACGAAAGATCCATACGACAAGCCGTTCTATCATAAGTTCGCTTCCGTTCTCGGAGTATTGATCCGCAAGAAAGCAGTGACACTGGTATCCATGGTGATCCTCTTCATCATCTCGCTCATTATTATGGGAACGATGCCGCAGAACTTCTTCCCGTCGCTCGATAAGCCTTATTTCCGGGCGGATGTATTCTATCCGGACGGATACAGCATCAATGACGTAGTGAAAGAGATGAAATCGGTAGAAGAGCACCTGGCGAAGCAGCCGGAAGTAAAAAAGGTATCCATCACATTCGGCAGCACCCCGCTAAGGTATTACCTTGCCTCCACTTCCGTAGGTCCGAAACCGAATTTTGCCAATGTACTCGTCGAACTGACAGACAGTAAATATACGAAAGAATACGAAGAAGATTTTGACGGATATATGAAAGCCAATTATCCGAGTGCAATCACACGGACCAGCTTGTTCAAACTGTCCCCCGCAGTGGATGCGGCTATCGAAATCGGCTTTATCGGTCCGAATGTGGATACGCTTGTATCACTTACCAATCAGGCAATAGCCATTATGCACCAGAATCCGGATTTAATTAATATCCGCAATTCGTGGGGAAACAAGATACCCGTCTGGAAACCGGTTTACAGCCCGGAACGGGCACAACCGCTGGGTGTATCCCGACAGGGAATGGCACAGAGCATTCAGATCGGTACCACGGGAATGACTTTGGGAGAATACCGGCAGGGAGATCAGGTACTTCCTATCCTATTGAAAAATAACCAGCTGGATTCATTCCGGATCAATGATCTGCGCACACTGCCCGTATTCGGGACAGGCAACGAGACGACCAGCCTGGAACAGGTAGTATCTGAATTTGACTTCCAGTACCGGTTCTCGAACGTGAAAGACTATAACCGGCAGATGGTGATGATGGCACAATGCGACCCGCGTCGCGGAACCAATGCGATTTCCGCTTTCAACCAGGTATGGTCGCAAGTACAGCAAGAGATAAAAATACCGGAAGGATATACCATGAAGTATTTCGGTGAACAGGAAAGTCAGGTGGAATCGAATGAAGCGCTGGCCAAAAACTTACCGCTGACATTCTTCCTGATGTTTGTGACGCTGCTCTTCTTGTTCAAGACGTATCGCAAGCCGACCGTCATCCTGTTAATGCTGCCGCTGATCTTCATCGGTATCGTGTTGGGACTGCTCGTACTCGGCAAGTCGTTCGACTTCTTCTCCATATTGGGTCTGCTAGGTCTGATTGGTATGAACATCAAGAACGCTATCGTACTGGTAGACCAAATCGATTTGGAAACAGCAGCAGGCAAAAAACCGCTGGACGCAGTCATCAGTGCCACGACCAGTCGCATCATTCCGGTAGCGATGGCCTCCGGAACAACGATTCTGGGTATGTTGCCGCTACTGTTCGACGCCATGTTCGGCGGAATGGCCGCCACCATCATGGGCGGACTGTTAGTAGCCTCGGCATTGACACTATTCGTCCTTCCTGTAGCCTATTGCGCCATCCACCGGATCAAAGGAGAACAATAACCATCAACTGACAATTGTCAATTGTCAACTGTCAATTGTCAACTAAAAAGATTATCCATGAAAGAAATGAAAACCCAACTCATACTATTTTCACTGTTGCTCCTTGGCTCCACAGCCTGGGCGCAACAGCCCTGCCTGAGTCAGGACGCCTACCGCGAAAAAGTGGAGGCTTACAGCCAGATATTGAAACAACAAAAACTAAAGACATTGGCCAGTTCGGAGGCGCGAAAGATAGCCCATACAGGTTTCCTGCCGAAAATCGACGTAAATGCAGACGGTACCCTGAACATGAGCGACCTTAGCGCATGGAACGAACCGGTGGGCGAATACCGCAACCATACCTACCAGGGAGTATTTGTCGTATCACAGCCACTCTACACAGGCGGTGCGCTCAATGCCCAACATCAGATAGCGAAGGCAGACGAAAAGCTGAACCAACTGAACGAGGAACTCACGTTAGACCAGATTCACTATCAAAGTGATGCTGTCTACTGGAATGCCTCCGCTTCAAAAGCCATGCTACAAGCGGCCGACAAATACCAGAGCATTGTCAAACAGCAATATGACATTATTCAGGACCGTTTCGATGACGGAATGATCAGCCGTACAGATCTTCTGATGATTTCCACCCGGCTGAAAGAAGCGGAACTGCAGTATATCAAAGCCCGCCAGAATTATACATTAGCGCTGCAACAACTGAATATTCTGATGGGAGAAGCACCGAATACTCCTGTAGACAGCCTGTACAACATCGGAATGATCTCCGCTCCTGTCCGGATACTGCCTCTGGAAGATGTTTTGCAACGACGTGCCGATTATGCCAGTACGGAAGTAAACATCATGAAGAGCCAGGCACAACGTAAAGCGGCTCTCAGCCAGTTCAATCCCCAATTAAACATGTATTTCAGCGGTGGCTGGGCAACGGCCACACCCAACTTGGGATACGACGTATCTTTCAATCCCATCGTAGGAGTCAATCTGAATATTCCCATTTTCCGCTGGGGAGCCCGTTTCAAGACGAACCGGCAGCAGAAGGCATATATCGGAATACAAAAGTTGCAACAGAGTTATATGACGGACAATATCAACGAAGAACTGTCGGCAGCTCTCACCAAACTGACGGAAACAGAATCTCAGGTGAAAACAGCGAAAGAAAACATGAGTCTGGCAAATGAGAATCTGGATCTGGCCACTTTCTCCTACAATGAAGGAAAAGCGAGCATGGTAGATGTACTTTCCGCCCAGTTGTCATGGACGCAAGCACACACCAATCTGATCAATGCTTATCTGGCAGAGAAGATGGCTGTGGCTGAATACAAGAAGGTGACCAGCGAATAGATAAAAACAAAATTAGGCACGGATGACACGGATTTCACGGTTTTAAGAGTTGAGTAACTAAAAACCGTGTTTATCCGCGTAATCCGTGCCTAATCTTTATTGGTTGTTCTTTTTATTATGCAAGGAAGGAGATCAGTACACCTGCAGCTACTGCCGAGCCGATTACCCCTGAGATGTTACTTGCCATACAATACTGCAATACATGATTCTTCGGATCGTATTTCAACGCAATCTCATTCGCCACACGGCTTGCCATCGGAACGGCACTCAGTCCGGTCGCTCCGATCAGCGGATTAATCTTCTTCTTGGAGAATAGATTCACTAACTTCACAAAGAAGATACCACCGGTAATAGAAAGAGCAAATGCAAGGAAACCACCGATGACAATACCGATTGTCGTCCAGTTCAAGAAGGCTTCAGCCGTCATGGTTGCACCTACCGAAAGTCCGAGGAAGATAGTAGCAGCATTCATGATACTGTTGGAAGCAGCGTCGAACAGACGGAAAGTATTGCTTCCGATTTCTTTCACCAGATTACCGAACATCAGCATACCGATCAAAGGTACTGCACTTGGGACGAAGAGAGCTACAATCGTAGTCACTACAATCGGGAAAATAATCTTCAGTACACGCAGATTCTTGATTTCCGTCTTCGAAGGATATTTCTTTTCCTGTTCCTTCATGTTGATGCTCAGTTCTTTCTTAGTACAGAACAGCTTCACTACCAACGGAATGATCACAGGCACCAGTGCCATATAAGAATAAGCGGCAATAGCGATCGGACCCAGCAAATGCGGAGCCAGCTTGATCGTTGTAAAGATGGCTGTCGGTCCGTCCGCACCACCGATAATACCCAGTGAAGCAGCTTCTTGCGGAGTGAATCCCATCAGGATGGCTACCAACAGAACAGTAAAGATACCTAACTGTGCAGCAGCTCCAAAGATGGAAAGATGCAGATTACGCAACATCGGTCCGAAGTCCGTCAACGCACCGACCCCCATAAAGATGATCGGAGGCAGGAACCCGGTCTTGATCAGCATATAATAGATGAAGTTCATAATTCCCAGTTCATGCGCAATGTCATGCAAAGGCATTTCCCAGATATTCTTCATCACACCGTTTATCATCACCATACCATTCTCGTCTGCCTGTATCACTCCCATATCTCCTCCGGGGAAGTTGGCAAGCAACACACCGAAAGCAATCGGAACAAGCAGCAACGGTTCGTACTGTTTCTTGATACCCAGATAAAGCAGGACGAACGCGATGGCATACATTATCAGAAACTGCGGTTCGGCAATGATATTGCTGAACGCAGTCATGTCATATAAGTTCTCAAATATCTCGTTCATTATCCTATCTTCATTAATACATCATCTTCTGAAACAGTGTCTCCCGGATTAGCGCAGATAGCAGTTATCGTACCGCTAAATTCGGCACGGATAGCGTTGTAAGTCTTCATTGCTTCCACATAACAAAGCACATCGCCCTCTTTCACCGCATCGCCAACTTTCAAGGCAGATTCCTGCGCATTCTTCACCAGGAAGAATTTACCTTCCAGCGGAGAAAGAACATCTTTGCCCTCTCCTGCCGGAGCTGCAGCTACAGGTGCAGCAAGCAGTTCGGCATCTCCGTATGCTACCGTCACACGATAAGCCTGTCCGTCCACCTGTACAGTCAGTGTTTTTGGTTTTGCATCTTCTTCCGGCGATTTATCTTTCTCTGCACGACGTTTTGCCACGTCTGCCAGGAAGTCTTCCTTCGCTTTTCCACTCTTGTAAGCCTCATACTGAGCCGGATGCATGGCATATTCGAAGAGTTCTTCGTCGTCCTCTCCCACTTCCCATTTGTTTTCCTTCATCAGCTTGCGATACTTGTCGAGTGAGTCGGGGTAATTGTCCTGCGGATTACCTTCGAAGAATTTACGTCCTTCACGTTCGGCTTTCTCGATGATTTCGGGAGCCAGTGTACCCGGCAGGCGTCCTGCTTTACCTAGCAGCATATCCCAGATATCGTCGGCAATCATTCCCCAGCGTTCCTTGCCTTTCTCCATTGCCATCACATTCATCATGGCAAGGTTCTTCACGTACTGGCTGAACGGAGTTACCAATGGAGGATAACCGACGCGGGGCCATACATACGCCACTTCGTTGAATAGCTTGATCAGCAGCTGATCCTGTGTCATAAACGGCAGGTTATGTTTGGCTTTATACTTGTTGATAGATTCCAGATTCGATTCGAGGTCAGCCATCAGACTACCCATCATACCGCCAGGAAGTCCCGGACCGATCAGCAGCGAGTTCATCAGACGGTTCTTCGGGCTGATATACAAGCCGAGGAAGTCATCCATAAATTCCTGAATCAGCGCACGCACTTTCATGTAGGCTTCCATATTGATTTCCGGTACCTGATATCCGGCATCTTTCAGCATAGCCTGTACGCTGAGAAGATCGGCGTGTCCCGTACCCCATGAAAGCGGTTCCATACCTACGTCAATGTAGTCGCAACCGGCTTCGCATACTTCGAGGATGCTTGCCATGTTGAAACCGGGACCGGCATGACTATGATACTGAATAGGAATTTCAGGATGTGCCGCTTTGATATTGGCCACGATCTTGCCCAATGAAACGGGGCGACCGATACCTGCCATGTCTTTGATGCAAATCTCGTCCGCCCCCAGCTTGATAAGTTCTAACGCCATATTGGTGTAGTACTCTACCGTGTGGATCGGCGAATGGGTGATACAGAGTGAACACTGTGAGATCATGCCTGCCTCTTTGGCATACGTGATGGAAGGAGCGATATTGCGTACGTCGTTCAATCCGCAGAATGTACGGGTGATATCTGTGCCTTGTGCTTTCTTTACTTTGTAGAACAACTTGCGGACGTCTGCCGGAACGGGGCTCATACGGAGTCCGTTCAATGCACGGTCGAGCATGTGTGTCTGTATGCCGGCTTCGTGGAACGGCTTCGTCCATTCGCGCACGGCTCTATTCGGGTTTTCACCAAACAATAAATTCACTTGTTCAAAACCTCCGCCATTTGTTTCTACACGGGCGAAACAGCCCATTTCAATGATGGCAGGAGCTACCTTTACGAGTTGGTCTACACGAGGTACATATTTTCCGGCAGATTGCCACATATCTCGGAAAACCAGACTAAACTTAACTTCTCTTTTCATGTTTTTCTATGATATACTTTTGATAGGTTTATAACTTTTCTACTTTTGTAATCTTTCCTTTTCCTAATGTCACCACATTCACAGCTGCTGTGATAGCCGCCATTATATTACCCGGAATAGGCGCAGGACCTTGTAGCGCTTCCTTCTTCGCA
Source organism: Bacteroides sp. AM23-12 (assembly GCF_003434395.1). Taxonomy (NCBI): domain Bacteria; kingdom Pseudomonadati; phylum Bacteroidota; class Bacteroidia; order Bacteroidales; family Bacteroidaceae; genus Bacteroides; species Bacteroides sp. AM23-12. The sequence continues at coordinate 5,324 of NZ_QTLF01000031.1, read as the reverse complement.
GGAATCACTTCTTCGGGAGCATACTTGTTGACAAGAGTAATCAGTAACTTACCTAAATAAATCACAATCAGCAGAATAACAAATACGGTAGCCATGCCGACCACCATCAGCAGGATCGCTGTTTCGATATTTTCCATATAATAAACTATTAGTAATTCAAGTCGTTTGTCCAAAAAGCGTCCGAAAATACCAAATATTTGTGATAAAATTAATTAAGAGAGGAATAAAAAAGTATAAATCGTAAGGTTACAATAAGAAAAAACACATTATTCTTTGCATGTCTATTAAAAAGACAAAGGAAAAGCCCCTTGCGGGGCTCTTTTTATTTTAGGGAGTTATTAAAATGTTATTAATCTGATAATTAAAGAAAATGGCCTTCGTCCTTACACTTTTTATATTCACTTATCAATCTCTATTTTTCAATCATCCAATCCCCCAGTGTGCCACTTTCACTATCAAAATTAACAGCCACCTTCACCACTGGCAGTCCACATAGAGCAAAGCGTTCCGGATAATTCTTTAAATTTATCTGTTCCATAGCAACTGTCGCATTCTTATCCAGTTTCAATTCCATCACATATAATGTGGCCTCAGTACGCAACACTACATCCACACGACCACGGGAAGTACGTACTTCGACATCCACATAGTATCCCAGCAAGCTGAATATGATATAGAATACCTGCTGGTAATGACCTTCGTACTTTGTATGATCGCATTGAGGTATAGTAGACAGAAAGGTTTGCAAACGCCGTAATGCCGCGTCCATATCACCTTTCCGGATATCACGGGAAATAAAAGCCACCATGTTCGTCGCCTCACGTGTGTCATTGGTTACATAATAAGGCAACAAGCTTCGCATCAATCCCACCCTCACCTCTTTATTAGGAATATCCAACGTATATAGTTCCAATTCCTTATCGTAATCCTTGATAGTGACATAGCCGCTTTGATACAGCAATGGAGTAATGCTACTCATCGTTTCAGTGGGAGCATCAAATTCTTCGACCGCCGCCAATTTATTTCCTATTTCAGAAGGCTCTACTCCAAACTTATCCAGCATCTTTATCAGATAGGTAGGAGTGCCGCTACCAAACCAATAAGAATTAAATTTCCCATCTGCAAAAGCATTGAGCAGACTGAATGGATTATAGATGTCGGGCGATGGATAAGTGAAATGATAGCCGTCATAATTCTCTTTCAACTTAGCCAGTACTTCCTCCGCAGTAATATTCAATTTGACAGCCATCCTATCCACATCTTCTTTCATTTGGGTAAGTATCTCATTCTCCGTTATGCCACAAATGGCAGCATAAGGTTCATCCATGCTGATATTTTTGATGTTATTGAGTTCACTGAAAATGCTGAGCTGTGAGAATTTAGTGATACCTGTAAGAAACACATAGCGCAAATAAGGATCACAGGCTTTCAACGGACTATAGAAGTTACGCATAACGTCACGCAATACCCCCAAGTTCTCCCGTTCGTGTACCACATCCAGCAAAGGAGCGTCATATTCATCAATAAGGACCACGACCTTCCTGCCAGTCTGTTCATAAGCACGTTTTATCAGATTAGTCAGGCGCAAATTAGGGTCTGTACCTGCTGCATCAATCCCTAGTGTACGTTCGTGTTCTGTTAGCATGAAGTCTAAAAGATTCATCAGTTTATCTTTGTCCACGTGCTTGGCCATACTCATATCGAAGTGCAGAACCGGATACTGTATCCATTCTTTCTCCAGCTTCTCCATCGCCAATCCACGAAACAGTTCTTCACGACCGGAGAAATAGCTATGCAACGTAGAGGTTAACAATGATTTACCAAAACGACGCGGACGGCTCAGGAACATATAACTGGAAGCAGAATGCGTCATCCGGTAAACGTATTCTGTCTTATCTACATAGAGGAAATTTCCCTCACGAATCTTAGAAAATGTCTGTATCCCTATAGGATATAATCTCTGCAAATCTTCCATAACAACTTTCTTTTTCACAAAGCTACTAAAAAATTCCAATATTCAAATGTCATTCTTCTCCTTCTTATATCGAATATAAAGTTTTGCCCACTCATTCACTTTCTCCAAAAACTCTTCTTCGGTGCGAGTCCTATAATAATATTCAAGAATACGCTCATAATGAATCAGAGCTTTTTCTTCCCCTTTTTTACCTTTTGGTAAGTAGCAGGTCCCATATGTATCTCTTGACACATTTTTGAAAGATTCACATGTGCTACTTTAAGCACCTTTTCAATAAACTCACCGAGTTTAGGATGCACGATTTTATTTTCCATTTTTCTTATTATTAGTTAAAAACACGTCTTATATATTAAACATTTTCACACTACTTCAGACATATCTGAACTCGACTTATTTTATTTGTCTTACTTTCGCACCATGCTTTGAAAGTCAAAGTCATTTATTAAACGTCCTAATAGAAGTATTCTATGCAAAACTTTTTCAGAATGTCTTATTTCATGCCCCCGATTGCTCCCATCAGGAACGAACAAGGACAAACCGTTACACCCGCCACTCTCACTCCCTTCTGCGAAGTCTCAGTAGAGCAAGTATATCAGATGATCACCTGCAATGAAAATCTCAAAGCACTGACCGAACAGGTGCGCAGCGCCGAAGATATACGAATGGCGAAAACATCCTTGCTGCCATACGTGACTCCGTGCGGCACATTCATCCGCCGGAACAGTAAATTCTTCGCATCTCCTTCCGGACTCGTAGTGGTAGATATAGATAACCTCGACTCCTATCAGAAAGCCGTAGAAATGCGTCGTACACTGTTCGACGATCCTTTTCTCCACCCTGTACTCGCATTTATCAGTCCCAGCAACCGGGGTGTGAAAACATTCGTACCTTACAGCAACCTGTACACAGACGATCAGAGCCGTAATGTAAGAGAGAGTATGAGCTGGGCAATGGAATACGTAGAAATGACCTACGGATCAGAAATGAACAACTCCATCGAAACAGTTCAAAAAGCCGTAGACACCTCCGGCAAAGACATCGTAAGAGCCTGCTTCCTCAGCCATGACCCACAAGCACTATTCAGAGAATATTAAATTATAATCACGAATGATCAAACTTCAATTGTCAATTATCATTTGTCAATTGTCAATTATCAAAAAATGACCGATATTGAATCTTTACGCCTCCTCACCGAAGCAGTCGAAACAGCAGGTGCCGACATTGCACCCACTTACGCCGAGTACGTACAATTAGCATTCGCCATCGCAACGGACTGTGGTGAAGCAGGACGGGAGTTTTTTCATCGCCTGTGCCGGATTTCCGCCAAGTATCAATCCGCCCATGCCGAACGAATGTTTTCCAATGCACTCACGAAACAGCAGGGAGCAATACATCTCGGAACGGCATTTCACCTCGCTGAATCGACAGGAGTAAAAATCTGCAGGGAAGACCGGAAGAAAGTTATGAACAACCGGACGGGTACAGTAGGTACAGAAAGTTCACCGCACAATTTTTCCACACACGCGCACGTATATAATAAAGTAGAAGAAGAAAAGAGTGAATCAGAAGAACTGCTGGAAGGCAGCGACCCGCATCACCCATTACCTACTTTCACCTTAGAAGACTGGCCGAAGCTACTGCTACGCATCATAAGTTATGGTACTACCGTCACTCAAAAAGACGTACTCTTGCTCGGAGCATTGACTGCCCTGGGTGCCACCATGGAACGATACGTGAGATGTCATTATGCCGGCAAATACCAATCGCCCTGCATGCAATCCTTCATTGTAGCTCCGGCAGCCTCGGGCAAGGGAGTACTATCACTCATCCGCCTGCTCGTTATGCCTATCCACGATGATATCCGCCAACAAGTTGAAAAAGAGATGAATGTCTACAAAAAGGCAAAAGTCGCCTACGAAATGATGGGCAAAGAGCGTGCCAAAGCGGAAATCCCCGAAATGCCTTTAAACAGAATGTTCCTCATCTCCGGCAACAATACCGGTACCGGTATCCTTCAAAATATTATGGATAACAACGGAACAGGCCTCATCTGCGAAACCGAGGCGGATACGATCTCTACCGCCATCGGTTCGGAATACGGTCACTGGAGTGAGACGCTTCGCAGAGCATTCGACCATGACTGGTTAGCATACAACCGACGTACCAATCAGGAGTACCGGGAAAACAAGAAAAGTTACCTCTCTCTCCTGCTTTCGGGGACACCCGCACAGGTGAAACCACTCATTCCTTCAGTAGAGAACGGACTTTTTTCACGCCAGCTGTTCTATTATATGCACGGTATCTATCAATGGATCAATCAGTTTGACGAGAACGAAACGGACTTGGAAGCCATCTTCACCTCCATTGGTCTGGAATGGAAAAAGCTCTTGAACTTACTCAAGGAACATGGTCTCCACACACTCCGGCTCACAGATGAACAGAAACAGGAGTTCAATGATCTCTTTTCCGAACTATTCACCCGGTCAACGATTGCCAATGGCAGAGAAATGAACAGTTCCATCGCCCGAATGGCTGTCAACATCTGCCGTATCATGTCAGTAGTGGCCATGCTTCGTGCTCTTGAAAATCCTCAGCCGTATCAATACCAGGCATCTTCTCATCCCCTGCTTACACCGGACAAGGAAATCGCCACTGATAATATCAAAGACGGTATCATTACCCGTTGGGATATGACGATCACTCCCGAAGATTTTAAGGCTGTGTTGAACCTTGTGAAACCACTCTATCAGCATGCCACGCATATCTTGTCTTTCCTTCCTCCTTCAGAAGTCAGCCATAGGGCCAATGCCGACCGTGACGCATTCTTTGAGGCACTGGGTATCCAATTTACCCGTGCACAGTTGTTGGAGCAGGCTACGACTATGGGAATCAAGCCCAACACTGCCCTCACCTGGCTGAAACGACTGGTAAAACAGGGACTGATAGTCAATCTTGACGGTAAAGGTACTTACGCGCACGCACGCGTGTGCGTGTGTTAGGGAGGGCGGGTAAAAGTGTACCTACTGTACCTGTTGATAACATCGTCTTTTATCGTTATTTTATGAAAATCAGAGTATAGCGTTTTGTGTAGGCTAAAGCTATGCTTTACGCCTTCTAAAGCGGTGCTTTATGGCCTCTAAAGCTTAGCTTTAGCTAATACAAAGCGCCCCTCGCAGTATCCAACACTTATTACCTGTTACCTAATACTTATTACCTGCTCATGGTTCTCCCAGCGCATCCACAATCACTCTTACCTCCAGCGGAGTGTAAGAACGGTGCTGCGGCTGATAGCCCAGATCGAGCAGGCGTTCCTGAAGACCGGGACAGCGGACGATCCATTTATTCATTT
>NZ_QTLF01000030.1:0-54592 GCF_003434395.1 Bacteroides sp. AM23-12 | reverse complement strand
TTGAGCCTTGTCCCGGCAGCAAGTGCCGGGCAGAGCGAAACCGCACCGGGCATTGAAAACGACTGAGTACACACCGCATGGGCTACCATCGCATAGGCTGTCGCTTGTGGCCCGGATTGCCGGATTGCTATCACACACCTGGCAGGATCTACACCTGATCATCCCGATATCTCACTCGTTATGATAGCAGATCTTTCGCCGGCAGCTGTTCCTGGAGAAACCATTTGCTATCACATTTATTCAGATCGAGATCTTCTTCCGGAGAAATCAGCTATCACCTTTCCGACTGACATCGGCAGGATGCTCTACTTCCGGTCATCCTCCATCGTCTGCTGCAATCTTTCGAATGCTTTGAGGAAATCTCCCACAGCGATTTTCTGATCCTGGTACTTGCGTTGCAATTCTCCCTTCTCCCGTGCCTCCTGCTTGTAGTGGGCACAGAATCGGGGGTATTCCTTCACGATATACTTTATCGCTTCACTGCCGCTTTTCTTTCCGGTGATGGATTTGAGCACTTCCATCTGTGCGGCCTCTTCGGCTGTCAGCCGTAGCGTGAGGATGCTCACTTTTTCGCTCATAATTGCCCGCCTCCTTCACTTGCCGATTCATTAACAGCCGCTTTGCCGGCCCGATTTTCATTATTCAGTTTCGCCGCCCTGTCGAATGCTTCGACATACGTCCGGCACTTGATTCCGTAACGTTCGATCTTGACGCCTGCGGCTGTCACTTCATGAGCCACGCACCATCCTATACGCATTTTGCGGGGATAGTACAGCGTTTCTTTTGTTGTATTTTCGTTCATTGTTTTTCGTTCTTTTGAGTGATCAATCAGGAGGCTTCTTTCGCTTTACCGCCCGGGCTTCCTCCGGCCACTAGTCCCATTGCATCCCGCAGTCGCTTCAACAGGAATAGACGCGGCATTTTGAGACGTTTGTTTCCGTGCATTTCGGCAAGAATAGACCAGACAGGATTTCCGATTTCTCCATGCCGTGAGAGCTGCAGTACCTCCTCCAGCTCTCTTTGCGACAGATTGTAGGGACGCAGCGTGTTTATCAGCCCCTGCGGATTGCGCTGTTTCTCTTCCTCCGCCTTCACATCCGCCTGTGGCGGTTGATGCCTGGCGATATCCGGTTTGGAGCTACGGTCCTCACCCAATACGGTAGAAGAAAGTAAAACTCTTGCTTCCTCCTCCGTAAGCGCTCCGGAAGGCTGCGGGGGAGTAGAGGAGGATTTTCTTTGTTTTTCTTTTATTTTCTTTTCTTTGTCTGTTTTTTCCGGAATGTTTCCGGAACTTTCCGGAGTATTCTGGAAAGTTTCCGGAGTACTCCGGAATTTTTGTTCGGCCAATGTTGCCTGATTCGGTGTATCGTGTTCCGCCGCCCCGGCCCCGCCTTCGAAGAGTGGCATCGCTACAGGCTCCCTCATCGGCTGTTCCGGTTCTACAAGCAGGATTTCGAGCGGTATGTATGATTTCTTCTTGCTGATCTTGCAGATATCGAGATATCGGCTTTGAATGGCACGTGAGGTCAGTATGCATTGCGTCTTCCACATCACGGGGTCGAACAGGCATACTTCGGCACAGTAACCGATGATCTCCTTCACCCGTGCTTCGTCCATGTCCCAGTAGTCGGCACAGTCAAAGAGCTGATCTTCCGTCCAGCGGATATATGCGCCTTCCACACGGTAGATTTCGTTCAGCGCGTATTGGTAGACAGCGTATCCGTCGCATCCGTATTTCTTCTTCAGACGCTTTATCTTAATGTCCTGAAAGCGGTCCGTTTCCGCTTTGTAGTATGAAAAACCGTTCTTGCTCATATTCTTTTGCTGTAATTGGATGCCAGATAATTCATGATTTCTTCTTTGTTGTATAGGAACGTTCCGCCCAGCTTGTAGAAGGGAATAGCCTGCGCTGCACGCAGGTTTCTCAATGTTGAATTGCTGACGTTGAGTAGCTTACACACATCTGCAGAGCGAATAAATGTCACATCTTCGGAGACATTGTCGAGTATGACGGGGGTAACGGGCTTGTACTTCGCTTCTTTCCGTTCCTGTTCATTGGCTGTACTTTCGGTTTTCATGATTTTCATGCTATTGTTCTTTGTTTTCATTGTTCTACTTCTTTATAGGGATTAATATTCATTTTTTATGTATTTGAAAGCTATTCGGTCGAGATCATTCAGTTGGTTGCTTTTCAGGGCGTAGATCGTTTTTATAATCCATCCTTTGAGGACAATGCTGCGGTGTCCTTCGACGTTGCCATAGTGCTGCAGTGCGTCATTGAGCGCTTTCCCCATCTTCTGTTCGGAGATGAGGTTCCGTTCGTATGCTATCATGCTGTCGATTGCTTTTTGTTCCAGGGCTTGCTGGATAAGGGTTGCGGTTGTTTTCATTCGTTTGCTGCTTTATTGTTGGGTGATTCTTGTGATTCTTTCCGGGCGTACATTTCTTTGAGGGCCGCCATGTCGTCCATCACTTTTGTGTCCAGAATCTTAGCGTAGATTTGCGTCGTCTTGATACTGGTATGTCCAAGCATTTTCGATACGGTTTCAATCGGTATGCCATGAGACAAGGTAATAGTAGTGGCGAACGTATGCCGGGCCATATGAAACGTGATGTTCTTATCTACTCCCGCTTGCTTGGCCACCTTTTTCAAGTATCTGTTCATCACCTGATTGAGTGGCACGGGGAATATATGATTGTTCCGTTTTCCTTCGTGATATGCCTCATACCTTTTTAATATATTAACGGCAGGTTGTAATAAAGGCAGTATTGCGTGTATGTCAGTTTTTTGCCGATAGTAGCTAAGCCACAGGCTTTTGTCTATGCCGACATTAATATTTTCATTGGTAAGGTTCTCTATATCGACATAGGACAGGCCTGTATATACAGCAAAAATGAAGACATCTCTCACGATAGACAGGTTGGCAGGCAAAGGGACCTCCTCAAGGCTTTTCAGTTCCTTTTCGGAGAGGAATCCCCTTTCCACTTTTGTTTTCTTGGCATTGAGCAGGCAAACAGGGTTTCGGCTTATCCATTCGTTTTGCAAGGCTACATTCATCACCTTTTTGAAACGCTGGATATGTTTTAATGCACCATTGACTGCGCATACGGTATCCCCTTCCCTCCTATACCCTTGAAGATAGGCGTAAAATTCATAAACGAATGCTTTGTCAACAGCAGCCAGGTCATAATCGGAAACGTGGTATTTAATGCGTATGAAATTGAGCAGATGTTTTTTCGTGACGTGATAGCCAATAAATGTACTGGTACGGAGATTCTTTTTCTCCATGATTTCATGGTAGTCGAACAGTGTGCTGATCGTAGAGAACTCATTATCCTGTGTCTGGAACATGAGTTTGAAATTCTCAATGTTCAAGGGATAGCTTTTCTGCCTGATTTTGGCAATGGTATCCTCAATCGTGATCTTCAAATCTTCGATATACCGATTGACTTCTTTATCATTGGCGGTTTTCCCGAGCGACTTTTGCGCAACCGCCGACCATGATTCTGAGCGTAGATGTAGTTTCGTGGGAATTTCGTATCTTTGCCCTGAGATCGTAACCCGACATGAGAGAGGTGACATCTTTTCATTCGTTCTTCCTTTCCTTATCCAGAAAAGAACATTGAAAGTTTGCTTTTTTTGGTTCATCGTTGTTTTTTTTGAGAATCACTCAAAAAAATATCAAAAAAGAGCAATCGTGTCACCGAATTTGTCACCGAATTAGCGTCAACTTTTTTCGGGTGGCATTTGTCAAAGCATGAAAAAACCCGCTAAAATTGCAGTTTTAGCGGGTTTTTGTCATTAAAAAGCTGGTGGTTTGTTGGGCTACCTGGATTCGAACCAGGAATGACAGGACCAGAATCTGTAGTGTTACCATTACACCATAGCCCAATGATTTTCGTTTGCGGGTGCAAAGATATAAATAATTTGGGAATTGCAAACATTTCTGCTATTTTTTTTGCAAAAACTCTCATTTTGCTCCCTTAAGTAGAAGCATCTCCCCTAAAAAACACAAAAATTAAGTCATAACTTTCTTGTATCCAATAAATCACCGTATATTTGTCAAAAATATCACGTTTATAATCAGAAACAAAGGGGAATCCTTTTTTGTTATAAACCAAAAGAGAACATGAATTATTAATTTCAATTACAGGAATGAACGATACGAAAATATTAATTGAAAAAATTAAAGAGGGAATTCAGGAAAAAAAAGGTAAAAACATCATTATTGCTGATTTAACCAGTATAGAAGATACCATCTGCAAATATTTCGTTATATGCCAGGGGAACTCCCCTAGTCAGGTAAATGCTATTGTAGACTCTGTGAAGGAGTTTGCCCGTAAAGGTGCAGACAGCAAACCGACCGCAATCGACGGACTCCGAAATGCAGAATGGGTGGCAATGGATTATTCCGATGTACTCGTACATGTCTTTCTGCCGGAAGTAAGATCCTTCTATAATCTTGAACATCTGTGGGCTGACGCCAAACTTACTCAAATCCCCGATTTAGACTAATCCACAATTATGGACAACAATAATACTAATAACAATAAGCCTAACAATAAGGTGAATATGCCCAAGTTCAATCTGAACTGGCTATATATGATTATTGCCCTCATGCTTCTCGGCCTTTGGTGGAGCAGCGATTCAAGAGGAAGCGGAAGTAAAGTCGTTCCTTACAGCGACTTCCAGAAGTATGTCACTAACGGCTACATCAGCAAAGTGCTGGGCTCTGAGAAAACTCTCGAAGCCCATGTCAAGCCGAATGCCGTAGGTGCAATATTCGGTGCGGACTCCACCAAAGTGGGAAGAAACCCGATTATCACCAGTAACCCTCCTTCCAAGGACAGACTGGATAAATTTCTGCAGGACGAAAAAGCAGCCGGTCATTTTGACGGAATCGCAGATTACCCTGCCGATTCGGATATTTTCCCGGCAATCCTGATTAATATTCTTCCACTGGTTTTATTAATCGCCCTATGGATATTCTTCATGCGCCGTATGAGCGGCGGTGGCGGCGGTGGTGCCGGCGGTGTATTCAATGTAGGAAAATCCAAAGCCCAGCTTTTCGAAAAGGGAGGCTCCATCAAGATTACATTCAAGGATGTAGCCGGCCTGGCGGAAGCAAAACAGGAAGTAGAAGAAATCGTAGAGTTTCTGAAAGAACCTCAGAAGTATACTGACTTGGGAGGTAAGATTCCCAAAGGCGCATTGCTCGTAGGCCCTCCGGGCACCGGTAAGACCTTGCTTGCCAAGGCTGTTGCCGGCGAAGCAAACGTTCCGTTCTTCTCACTGGCAGGTTCCGACTTCGTAGAAATGTTTGTCGGTGTAGGTGCTTCCCGCGTACGTGACTTGTTCAAGCAGGCTAAAGAAAAAGCTCCTTGTATTGTCTTTATCGATGAAATTGACGCGGTAGGCCGTGCTCGTGGAAAAAACCCGGCAATGGGTGGAAATGATGAGCGTGAAAACACTCTGAATCAGTTGCTGACTGAAATGGACGGCTTCGGTTCCAATAGTGGTGTGATTATCCTTGCCGCTACCAACCGTGTGGACGTACTTGACAAGGCATTACTTCGTGCCGGGCGTTTCGACCGTCAGATACACGTAGACCTGCCCGACCTTAACGAACGTAAAGAAGTATTCGGCGTACACCTGCGCCCGATCAAGATAGACGATACAGTAGATGTAGATTTGCTGGCACGTCAGACTCCGGGATTCTCCGGTGCGGACATTGCGAATGTCTGCAATGAAGCTGCGCTGATCGCAGCCCGTCACGGAAAGAAATTTGTAGGCAAGCAGGATTTTCTGGATGCGGTAGACCGTATCATCGGTGGTCTGGAAAAGAAGACCAAGATTACTACAGAAGCGGAAAGACGCTCGATTGCCTTGCATGAAGCAGGACACGCCTCTATTTCGTGGTTGCTGGAATACGCAAATCCATTGATCAAAGTAACGATTGTTCCCCGCGGACGTGCATTGGGTGCCGCCTGGTATCTGCCGGAAGAACGTCAGATCACTACTAAAGAGCAAATGCTTGATGAAATGTGTGCTACCCTCGGAGGACGTGCAGCCGAAGATCTGTTCATCGGACGCATCTCTACCGGTGCCATGAACGACCTCGAAAGAGTTACGAAACAGGCATACGGCATGATTGCTTATTTAGGTATGAGTGACAAACTACCCAACTTATGCTATTATAATAATGAGGAATATTCTTTCAACCGTCCATATAGCGAAAAGACAGCCGAACTCATCGACGAAGAAGTGAAACGGATGGTGAACGAGCAATATGAACGTGCCAAGAAGATTTTGTCCGAACATATGGAAGGACACAATAAACTGGCTCAGTTACTGATCGACAAAGAAGTGATCTTTGCCGAAGACGTCGAACGTATTTTCGGTAAACGCCCGTGGGCATCCCGCTCGGAAGAAATCATGGCTGCCAAAGAAAGCCAGGACGCTGCCAGAGCGGAAAGAGAACTTGCCGAGAAACTGAAAACAGAAGAACAAGAAATCAAAGAAGAGGAAGCTAAAAATTCTGCTCAGGAAGAAGCAACTACAGAAACGAAAATCACTGCGGAAGGAAAAAAAGTAACCGTAGAAGGAAAAGTTACTATAGAAGCAAAATCCAATGAGGAAGAACAAACTACCGAATCTAAATAATTAAAACACGAAGATTTTGATTAGTAATTTTATAAAACGGGCCATTACAGGTATACTCTTTGTTGCCATTTTAGTGGGATGTATACTCTATAATTCTTTCAGCTTCGGCATTCTGTTCATGGCGATCAGTGCACTGACAATCTATGAATTCGGACAGTTAATCAACAGCCGCGCAGAAGGAGTCAATGTAAACAAAACCATTATCATGCTGGGAGGAGCTTACCTGTTCCTCGCAGTGATGGGATTCTGTATCGATGCAGCCGACTCCAAGATTTTCATTCCTTATTTGCTGCTGCTACTCTATTTGATGATCAGTGAGCTGTATCTGAAAAAGGCAAGCCCAATGCTTAACTGGGCATATTCCATGCTCAGCCAGCTTTATATAGGCCTGCCGTTTGCCTTGCTCAATGTCTTGGCATTTCATACTGATCCGGAATATAGCAGCGTAAGCTACAATCCGATCCTGCCATTGTCTATCTTTATATTCCTTTGGCTGAGTGATACGGGTGCATATTGTGTCGGTTCATTAATTGGCAAACACCGCTTGTTTGAACGTATTTCTCCTAAAAAATCATGGGAAGGTTCCATCGGTGGCGGAGTAGTAGCTATCGGAGCTTCTTTTGTCTTGGCACATTATTTCACGATTATGTCAATGTGGGAATGGGCAGGTCTGGCTTTAGTCGTTGTCGTTTTCGGAACATGGGGCGACCTGACAGAATCATTACTGAAACGCCAGCTGCACGTTAAAGATTCGGGAAACATTCTTCCGGGACATGGAGGGATGCTCGACCGCTTCGACAGTGCTTTGATGGCTATACCGGCAGCAGTCTTTTATCTATATGCACTGACTTGGTTTTAATAACAGAATAAATAAAATAAAAGGTCGGAAGCCGCTTTGAAGCACTTCCGACCTTTTTTTTCACACACAGTGTTCGTCAAGGTTTAGGTTTAGTTATTTATAAAAGTTTTGCTATTTAACAAAAGAAGTAGAATGCACATCTTTCGCTTTTTCCGGAACGCCTACCGGATGATCCAAATCAAGAACGATCACTCTTCCTTCTCCATTTTCTTCTGAATTAATAGTCACCTTGAATCCTTTAAATTCTGTTTCAGCTGCATCTTTTGCCGTTGGATAGAACTCTTCCAGATTATAAGAAACTCGTCCCCATCCCCGGTATCCAGTCACATCATCATACGTATTGTAACGTAATTCCAGATGTATATACCCATCTTCATCCACCTTCAAAGCTTCCGGTGTTTCCGGAACTTCCGGTTCTATCTTATTCTGTACAAGACTGATGCGGTGCTTTTCAGAACGAGGCAAATACTGATGGAAGATGATATTCAGAAACTTTCCTCCCAGCCACATATCTCCTTGATAAATCACGATAGGATCATTACCGAATTCCTCTTCATTTTCAGCCGTCATATCTTCCACTTCTTTTGTCAACACTTCCTGAATTCCTTCGATCTTTACCTGAGCACCCTTATCCGTATCAGCCAAAGGATTGAAAAAAGCAACTACTCGTTCACCGTCTACCGGTTTGTACCAAGGAATAGAGCTGACCACCGGATCAATCATACCCCAACGATCACCTTCCAGATAATAACCACCGCCACCGGTAGCACGAACTGTAGCCCAATCCCATCCTATGTCTCCAATTGAGTACCCATCGTCGTCACATGATTGCAGCGCAGGTACCAATGCGAGCAATAACATTACTAAAAGCCAATTAAATTTTTTCATATTTATTCCTCTCTTTTTAATTCTTCTGCTATATAAATAAAAAAGCCGGGCATTTACTGCACCGGCTTTACGTTTATTCAGAAAAAGAAAGTTATTTTTTCAACAGTTCAAGCATTTTGCGAGCAGCATGCTGGGGAGCACCTGCAGGCCCCAACCGATCTGCCATATACTCATATTCGGCAAGCATACGATCCTTATATTCCTGATCTTCAATTAGTTTCTTTAGTTCACTCTGCATATTTCCGACTGTCATTGTATCTGCAACCAACTCCTTTACAACCTCACGATTTGCAATCAGATTGACTAGTGAGATAAATTTCACTTTCAAGATATGACGACGCAAAAACGAAACCACTTTTCCAATCGGTGTATAGTAACAAACCACCTGAGGAACACGGAACAAGGCTGTCTCAAGAGTCGCCGTACCCGAAGTGACCAAAGCCGCCTCCGCATGTTGTAGCAAACGATAGGTCTGGTCAAAGATTATTTTCACTTTAGCCTGCCCTACATATTGTTTGTAATACTCCGGAGCGATGCCGGGAGCACCGGCCAGTACCAGTTGATAATCGGGAAAAGCAGAAGCAGCTTTCAGCATATCCGGCAGATTATCCTTGATCTCCTGTTTCCGGCTTCCCGCCAACAGTGCGATTACCGGTTTATCCTCCAGATTATTATCCGCCAAGAATGCTTCCGAATTTTTAGGATGAGCTTTCTGATAAGCAGCCACTTCATCTACCGTAGGATTTCCTACATAATGTATAGGATACCGGTGCTTCTCTTCAAAAAACTCCACTTCAAAAGGAAGAATGGAGAAAAGTTCATCCACATCACGTTTGATATTCTTTATGCGGTACTCCTTCCATGCCCATATCTTCGGAGAAATATAATAGAAGACAGGAATCTGCGTCTCGAAATGCACAAACTTAGCTATGTTAAGATTGAAACCGGGATAATCGACCAAGATCACCACATCGGGATTCCACGCCACAATATCTTCCTTGCAACGTTTCATATTTGCAAAAATCGTACGCAAATGAAGCAGTACTGGAATAAATCCCATATACGCCAGCTCTTTATAATGCTTCACCATCGTTCCTCCGACGGCAGCCATCAAATCTCCACCGAAAAAGCGGAAATCGGCCTGAGGATCTTCCGCCTTGAGGGCAGTCATCAAATGGGACGCATGCAAGTCTCCGGAAGCTTCACCGACAATCAGATAGTACTTCATGGGAATTTTGAATTAGGAGTTTTGATATTTGAAATCAGCACAATGCGTATGTCAGAATTCCAGTTGCTGACAATAGCCATTCAGTTCATCTATAAAGCCGTAAGCAGTCATATCGACTGTCGTTGGCGTGATAGCCACATATCCGTTTTCCAGCGCCCAATGATCATTGTTCTCATTTTCAAGTTCATGATCGGTGAATGAACCGGTCAGCCAGAAGTAATTATGGTCATTGAGACGGGGACAAGTTACCCATTCATTCACCCAGCATCCCTTTGCCTGTTCACAAACCTTCACTCCTTTGAGGTCGGGAGTATCGGGAAAGTTCACATTAAGACAAGTCAACGGGGGCAGTCCTTTTTCCAATATCATGGCAGCTATCTTGCGTATATAAGGACCCGAAGGTTCAAAATCAGCATCGGGCTGATGATTGCACAGAGAAAAACCAATCGAAGGAATTCCCTTCAGACAGCCTTCAATCACTACTCCCATCGTTCCCGAATAATGCACGTTAATAGCGGAATTATCTCCATGATTGATACCGCCTACGATCAGGTCAGGCTTCCGGTCGAGCACTGAGCCCAATGCCAGCTTGATACAATCGGTCGGCGTTCCTGTACATTTATATACAGTCAGTCCCACTTCTCTTTTGACCAGTTGATAATGAACCGGATGAGTCACCGTCAATGCACTGCCGCTGCCGGAGCGCGGAGAGTCGGGTGCCATTACAACAATTTCCCCCAACGGACGAAGGAACTTCACCAGTTCACTAATACCTTTAGCCATAACACCATCGTCATTCGAAACGAGGATCAACGGCTTCTTACTTTCCATATATTCAATCCTTTCCTTTTTAATGTTCGCACAAAAGTAGCAAAAAGTAACCGTACTGCCAACCGCTTATCTCCGAATATCATATTAATCACATCGCTATCTGACGAATATACACCCGTTTACAAATCTTAATCTTCTGCAAGCGAGTAAAAAAAGAAATAGATATCCAATATAAATATGTATATTTGCAAGCTCAAACAGAGAAAGTATGATGATAAAATCAACCAGGTTTCGGAACTGTTTCGTCCGGCAGTTATTAACAAAACCGGTGACTTATCAACAGAAAATGCAAAGTTTCTCTTTTTTCGTAGGCGCTCTAAGGAATTATCACTTATTTCGCTGCCAATAAATTTAGAGTATATGGGAAAAATAATTGCTTTGGCCAATCAAAAAGGGGGTGTAGGAAAGACCACGACTACGATTAATCTCGCAGCGTCACTTGCTACACTTGAAAAGAAAGTACTCGTGGTAGATGCAGACCCGCAAGCAAATGCCTCTTCCGGCCTGGGAGTGGACATCAAGCAGTCGGAATGCACTATCTATGAATGCATTATTGACAGAGCCAATGTACAGGACGCTATTCTTGACACAGAAATCGACTCTTTGAAAGTGATCTCTTCGCACATCAATCTTGTAGGAGCAGAGATTGAAATGCTGAACCTCCCAAACCGCGAAAAGATACTGAAAGAAGTGCTCACACCCTTGAAGAAAGAATATGACTATATTCTGATAGATTGTTCTCCTTCACTCGGACTGATTACCATCAATGCCCTGACGGCAGCCGACTCCGTGATCATCCCCGTGCAAGCTGAGTATTTTGCTCTCGAAGGCATCAGCAAACTGCTGAATACGATTAAAATCATCAAGTCGAAACTGAATCCCGCTCTGGAAATCGAAGGTTTCCTGCTGACGATGTATGACTCACGTCTGCGTCAGGCAAACCAGATTTACGACGAAGTGAAAAGACACTTCCAGGAATTAGTTTTCAACAGCGTGATCCAGCGAAATGTGAAACTGAGCGAGGCTCCCAGCTACGGTATCCCGACCATTCTTTATGATGCGGACTCTACCGGTGCCAAAAACCATCTCGCCCTTGCCAAAGAGATTATCAACAGAAATAAATAACCGAAGAAGATATGGCAACACAAAAAAGAAATGCATTAGGACGCGGACTTGACGCCCTGCTCTCAATGGATGATGTGAAAACCGAAGGTTCTTCTTCCATTAGTGAAATAGAGTTGGCGAAGATTACCGTCAACCCCAATCAGCCACGCCGCGAATTCGATCAAACGGCATTGCAGGAACTGGCTGATTCTATTGCGGAAATCGGTATCATACAGCCTATCACTCTACGCAAACTCTCGGACGATGAGTATCAGATCATCGCGGGAGAGCGTCGTTACCGTGCTTCACAAAAAGCAGGACTGAAAACCATCCCTGCCTACATCCGCACTGCCGACGACGAAAACATGATGGAAATGGCGCTGATTGAAAACATACAGCGTGAAGACCTGAATGCGGTAGAAATAGCATTGGCTTATCAACATCTGCTGGACCAGTATGAACTGACACAGGAACGCCTGAGCGAACGTATCGGCAAGAACCGGACCACTATCGCCAACTACCTGCGTCTGCTGAAACTGCCGGCTCCTATACAGATGGCTCTACAAAACAAACAGCTAGATATGGGACATGCACGTGCATTGATTTCATTAGGCGACCCCAAACTTCAAGTAAAAATATTCGAAGAGATACAGGAACACGGATACTCCGTCCGCAAAGTAGAAGAGATTGTCAAATCGCTGAGCGAAGGAGAAGCTGTGAAAAGCGGCACACGGAAAATCACTCCGAAACGCAGCAAACTACCGGAAGAGTTTAATTTACTAAAGCAACAACTCACGGGATTTTTCAACACCAAGGTACAACTGACTTGCTCCGAAAAGGGGAAAGGAAAAATCAGTATTCCTTTCAGCAACGAGGAGGAACTGGAACGTATCATGGAAATCTTCGATACGCTAAAAAAGTAGATGACAAGAAAAAGTAAGAAATATCAGTTACTCATCATCACCCTGCTTCTCTGTTTTCTACAGGTGGCAGGGATTGATGTGTATGCACAAGAACCTGTGACTCCGGTACAGAAAGACAGTATTATTCAGAGCCGGGAAGCACCGAAAGCACGTGCACGAAGGCACCGGGATCCTGCTCAGGTGATGGATTCGTTGAAAAAGGATTCAATCAAAATATTGCATCCGGAACGCCTGCAAGCAACCGACAGTCTGTCTGCTGCCAAAATACAGATAGCCGACAGCCTTGACGCAGCCAATAAAAAAGAACTGAAGAAGATAGAACAGCCGGCACCTATTGTAGTGAAAACCGACACAGTACCTCCTGTGCAGGATCTCAACAAGAAACTGTTCATTCCCAACCCGACCAAAGCAACATGGCTTGCAGTCGTATTCCCCGGCGGAGGACAGATTTACAACCGTAAATACTGGAAACTACCTATTATATATGGAGGGTTTGCAGGATGTGCGTATGCCCTCAGCTGGAACGGGAAAATGTATAAAGACTATTCACAGGCCTATCTGGACATCATGGACAGTAATCCAAACACCAAGAGCTATGAAGATTTGCTGCCACCGAACGCCCAGTATAATGAAGAGCAACTGAAAAACACCTTGAAACGAAGAAAGGACTCGTTCCGTCGTTTTCGGGACCTTAGTATATTTGCATTTATCGGAGTATACCTTATCTCCATCATCGATGCCTATGTCGATGCGGAATTATCGAACTTCGACATTTCACCTGACTTGAGTATGAAGCTGGAGCCAACTGTCATCGACAATAACAACCAGTTCCGCTCCAACAGTTACAAGAATAAGTCAGTGGGACTGCAATGCGTACTACGATTTTAAAAACACAATTTAGATTGAACTTATAATTAAAGCATGAAGAAATTAGAAAACTATTGTTCGATTATTTTCCTTTTCCTGTTGGCAACCACACAGGTAAAAGCTCAAAGTGTAGATGTAGTTATTCGTGAAAACGGAACCGAACGCAAAGAAAGCATCGATCTTCCAAAGAGTATGACTTACCCGCTCGACAGTCTGCTGAACGACTGGAAAGCTAAAAACTATATTGATTTAGGCAAAGATTGCAGTACGGCGGAAGTGAATCCTTTATTCAGTGATTCTGTCTACATTGACCGCCTTTCACGTATTCCGGCTGTCATGGAAATGCCTTATAATGACATTGTACGCAAATTCATCGATATGTACGCGGGTCGCCTACGCAATCAGGTTTCATTCATGCTGAGCGCCTGCAATTTCTATATGCCTATTTTCGAAGAAGCACTGGACGCTTACGGACTTCCTTTGGAACTGAAGTACCTGCCGATTATCGAATCTGCACTGAATCCTTCAGCTGTGTCACGTGCCGGTGCTTCTGGACTGTGGCAATTCATGATTGGAACAGGAAAGATTTACGGTCTTGAATCCAATAGTCTGATAGACGAACGCCGCGACCCGATCAAAGCAACTTGGGCTGCCGCCCGTTATTTGAAAGAGATGTACGATATTTATGGAGACTGGAATCTGGTTATAGCAGCCTATAACTGTGGCCCAGGTACTATCAACAAGGCAATCCGCCGCGCTGGAGGCGAAACGGATTACTGGAAAATCTATAACCTGCTGCCTAAAGAGACACGCGGATATGTACCTGCTTTCATCGCAGCCAACTACGTGATGACATACTATTGCGACCACAACATCTGTCCGATGGAAACAAACATTCCGGCAAGCACAGATACGGTGCAAGTCACTAAAAACCTTCATTTCGAGCAGATTGCCGAACTTTGCAATGTTCCGCTGGAGGAAGTGAAGAGCCTGAATCCCCAATACAAGAAACAAGTGATTCCCGGCACGACCAAACCTTGTACATTACGTTTACCACAAGGTGCCATCAGTACGTTTATTGACAAGCAAGATACAATCTACGCACACCGTGCCGACGAGCTATTCCGCAACCGCAAAACCGTTGCAGTGAAAGAAGTTACTCCAACCACCCGCAGACAGACAAGCGCTGTTGCCGGTAAA
Organism: Bacteroides sp. AM23-12; assembly: GCF_003434395.1. Lineage (NCBI taxonomy): Bacteria > Pseudomonadati > Bacteroidota > Bacteroidia > Bacteroidales > Bacteroidaceae > Bacteroides > Bacteroides sp. AM23-12. Next base: position 40,028 of record NZ_QTLF01000030.1, on the reverse strand, counting down.
GGAAAATTAACTTATTATAAGATAAAAAGTGGAGACACTCTTTCATCGATTGCCGAAAAGCTAGGCGTACGTGTCAAAGATATACAGCAGTGGAACGGTATGTCGAACACCAGAATCGCAGCAGGAAAACAATTGAAAATCTACAAATAAATGACTTCCCGCTTGCTTCATTCGGAAATTTGCTTATTTTTGCAAAAATAAGCGAATGAAAGGATAACGAATATGGATAATATAACCCCCAAAGAAATAGCAGATGAAGAGATGATCAATCAGGCGTTCCAGGAACTTCTGAATGATTATCTCCATACTAAACATCGCAAACGAGTTGAAATCATCACAAAAGCTTTCAACTTCGCTAATCAGGCACACAAAGGAATCAAACGCCGATCCGGCGAACCTTATATCATGCACCCGATTGCCGTTGCACAAATAGTATGTAACGAAATTGGTCTTGGTTCTACTTCTATCTGTGCGGCACTGCTGCACGACGTAGTAGAAGACACTGATTACACGGTAGAAGACATCGAAAATATCTTTGGACCGAAGATTGCCCAGATTGTAGACGGACTGACCAAAATCTCCGGAGGGATCTTCGGTGACCGTGCTTCGGCACAGGCAGAGAACTTCAAGAAGTTACTGCTCACCATGTCGAACGATATCCGAGTTATCCTGATCAAAATAGCCGACCGCTTGCACAATATGCGCACGCTGGGTTCCATGCTGCCCAACAAGCAATATAAGATAGCAGGAGAAACTCTCTACATCTATGCCCCGTTAGCCAACCGCCTAGGTCTGTACAAGATAAAAACAGAGCTTGAAAACCTCAGCTTCAAATATGAACACCCCGAAGAATATGCCGAAATAGAAGAAAAGCTGAATGCTACCGCCGCCGAACGCGACAAAGTATTCAACGACTTCACAGCTCCGATCCGCACCCAGCTGGATAAGATGGGGCTGAAATACCGGATTTTGGCACGTGTGAAATCGATCTACTCCATCTGGAACAAGATGCAGACCAAACACGTCCCGTTCGAGGAGATTTATGACTTGCTCGCTGTCCGTATCATCTTCGAACCACGCAACGTGGAAGAAGAGCTCAACGACTGTTTCGACATCTATGTCTCCATTTCCAAGATATACAAGCCTCATCCCGACCGCCTACGCGACTGGGTAAGCCACCCGAAGGCGAATGGTTACCAGGCATTGCACGTCACCCTGATGGGAAACAACGGACAATGGATCGAGGTACAGATTCGCAGCGAACGGATGAACGATGTTGCAGAACAAGGCTTTGCCGCCCACTGGAAATATAAAGAAGGAGGAGGCAGCGAAGACGAAGGTGAACTGGAGAAATGGCTGAAAACCATTAAAGAGATACTGGATGATCCGCAACCGGACGCAATCGACTTTTTGGATACGATCAAACTGAACCTGTTTGCTTCCGAAATCTTCGTGTTCACTCCGAAGGGAGAGTTAAAGACAATGCCACAAAACTCTACGGCACTGGATTTTGCCTTCTCACTGCACACAGATATCGGTAGCCATTGTATCGGCGCCAAGGTCAATCATAAACTGGTGCCGCTAAGTCATAAACTGCAAAGTGGAGATCAGGTTGAAATATTGACCTCCAAATCCCAACGTGTACAACCGCAATGGGAGGTATTTGCAACGACCGCCCGTGCCCGTGCCAAGATCGCAGCGATTCTTCGCAAAGAACGGAAAGCGAATCAGAAAATTGGCGAAGAGCTACTCAACGAGTTTCTGAAGAAGGAAGAAATACGTCCGGAAGAAGCTGTCATCGAGAAGTTGCGTAAATTTCACAACTTCAAGAATGAAGAAGAGTTACTGGCCGCTATCGGCAGCAAAGCCATTACTTTGGGAGAAGCGGACAAGAACGAGCTGAGAGAAAAGCAAACCAGCAACTGGAAGAAATACCTGACGTTCTCCTTCGGGAACAGCAACAAGGAAAAACCGGAAGAGAAAGAACCGCAGGAAAAAGAAAAGATCAATCCGAAAGAGATTCTTAAACTGACCGAAGAAAGCCTGCAAAAGAAATACATCATGGCCGAATGTTGTCATCCGATTCCCGGTGATGATGTTTTGGGTTACGTTGATGAAAACGACCGCATTATTATTCATAAACGCCAGTGCCCTGTTGCTGCCAAGCTGAAAAGCAGCTATGGTAACCGTATATTAGCGACCGAATGGGATACTCACAAAGAACTTTCTTTCCTCGTATATATCTATTTAAGAGGTATTGACAGCATGGGACTTCTGAATGAAGTGACTCAGGTCATTTCCAGACAGCTCAACGTGAACATCCGTAAACTTGCCATTGAAACGAATGACGGGATATTCGAAGGAAAGATTCAGCTATGGGTACACGATGTGGAAGATGTAAAGACAATCTGTAATAATCTGAAGAAGATTCAAAACATCAAACAGGTGAACCGGGTGGAGGAATAATTTATCGTCCGTCCAGTTCTTTCTTGATAGCCAGAAGCTCTTCCTTAATACCTTTCAGACGGTTCACAATTTCGTAATTGCGAACCGTGGCTTCCTTATTATCCTTCAACCGTTGACGGGCACCGGGAAGCGTCAGACCTTTCTCCTTCACCAGATGATAGATCAGACCAATCGTTTCCACATCCTCCTTTCGATACTGACGTATCCCCCTCCCCGTTGTCCTGGGAGAAATCTGCGGGAACTCCTTCTCCCAAAAACGAAGCAAGGATGCATTGACTCCAAACATATCGGCCACTTCGGCTATGGAGTAATATAATTTTAGTTCTTTGTCCGTATTCAGCATAGAAATCGTTGTTTTAAGAGATTAATCGAACACTTTACCGTGATTGGCGGCCAGTTGAATCATCTTCTCATAATCTTCCGCACTCAAGTCCATGAAGTAATAGTTGACAGGATTCACAACCTTTCCCTTCACGTGTACCTCATAGTGAAGATGAGGACCGGTGCTCTTACCTGTACTTCCCACTTTTCCAATCACCTCGCCACGCACCACCTTTTTCCCAACTTTCGTGTTATAGCTCTGTAAGTGAGCGTACCGAGTCAGATAACCGAAGCCATGATCAATCTCAATCGTATTGCCATATCCGGTTTCCCATCCTACTTTTACCACTGTACCGTCACCGGTCGCATAGACATCCGTTCCCGGATGAGCGGAGAAGTCCATTCCCGAATGAAACTTCGTCGTACCGTAAATCGGATCAATACGTGTTCCGTATCCGGAAGCAGTCTTGCGAAGGTCTTTATTGGAGATAGGCTGGATAGCCGGAATACATTTCAGCATTTCATCATGATTCTTACACATATCCACCACGTCATCGAAAGATTTGGACTGGATATAAAGTTGTTTGGACAGTACATCCAGCTTTTGGGTCGTATTTACCACCAGCTTGGAGTTTGCCAGATCCATCAGCTCCTCATACCGGTTCGTACCTCCAAAACCTGCCTGACGGATAGCCGGCGAAACAGGATCAGCTTGCAGAATCACCCGATACAGGTTATCGTCACGCTGCTGAATATCCTGCAGCACCCCCATCGCATCATCCAGACGGCGGGAAAGTACATTATATTGCGCCAAAAGACGGCTATTTTCGATTCGCAGCTCCTTCTCCGAAGGCGATCCGAACACTAGAAGCAAGACGATGAAGCATCCGGCTCCAAGTCCCATACCGATAAAAAGCCGGCGCAGAATGCTAAGTGCACGCTGCCGTACGGTAGGGTAAATTCGGTCATAAGTCTGCGTCCTTGGATTGTAGATGTAGTAAACTTTGCGCATCTTTTTGGAAATATTTCGCTTGTTAATACGGCAAAAGTAATAAAAACAAGCTATCTTTGCACAGTTTTTTGAGAATATTAACCTCAACAATAGATATATAGAAGAATATGTTGACTGCAAAAGAGATCAGAGATTCATTCAAGAATTTCTTTGAGACGAAAGGACACCACATTGTTCCCTCGGCTCCGATGGTGATAAAAGATGACCCTACCCTGATGTTTACCAACGCAGGGATGAACCAGTTTAAAGATATTATTTTGGGTAACCACCCGGCCAAATACCACAGAGTCGCGGACTCTCAGAAATGTCTGCGTGTAAGCGGAAAGCATAATGACCTGGAAGAAGTGGGACACGATACGTACCACCACACCATGTTCGAAATGCTGGGCAACTGGTCATTCGGTGACTACTTCAAGAAAGAAGCCATCAACTGGGCATGGGAATATCTGGTAGAAGTATTGAAACTGAATCCGGAACACCTGTACGCCACTGTATTCGAAGGAAGCCCCGAAGAAGGACTGAGCCGTGACGACGAAGCCGCTTCTTACTGGGAACAGTATCTGCCGAAAGATCACATCATCAACGGCAACAAGCACGACAACTTCTGGGAAATGGGTGATACAGGCCCTTGCGGACCTTGTTCGGAAATCCACATCGACCTCCGTCCGGCAGAAGAACGTGCCAAAATCTCCGGCCGTGATCTCGTCAACCACGATCATCCCCAAGTGATTGAAATATGGAACCTTGTGTTCATGCAATATAACCGTAAAGCTGACGGCAGCCTCGAACCACTTCCTGCAAAGGTTATCGATACAGGCATGGGATTCGAACGCCTCTGTATGGCTTTGCAGGGCAAGACTTCCAACTACGATACAGACGTATTCCAGCCGATGCTGAAAGCGATTGCAGCAATGTCAGGCACAGAGTACGGAAAAGACAAACAGCAGGACATCGCCATGCGTGTAATCGCTGACCACATCCGTACAATTGCTTTCTCCATTACGGACGGTCAGCTGCCTTCCAATGCCAAGGCAGGTTATGTAATCCGCCGTATCCTCCGCCGCGCCGTTCGCTACGGATATACTTTCCTCGGACAGAAACAGTCATTCATGTACAAGCTGCTTCCGGTGTTGATCGACAACATGGGAGACGCTTATCCGGAACTGATCGCACAGAAAGGTCTGATCGAAAAAGTAATCAAGGAAGAAGAAGAAGCCTTCCTTCGCACGCTGGAAACAGGTATCCGTCTGCTGGATAAAACAATGGGAGATACAAAGGCCGCCGGAAAGACAGAAATCAGCGGTAAAGATGCCTTTACCTTATATGATACTTTCGGTTTTCCGTTAGACCTGACAGAACTGATTCTTCGCGAAAATGGAATGACAGTCAACATCGAAGAGTTCAACACGGAAATGCAACAGCAGAAACAGCGTGCACGTAACGCTGCCGCCATCGAAACCGGTGACTGGGTGACTCTGAGAGAAGGAACAACCGAATTCGTAGGTTACGACTATACTGAATACGAAGCATCTATTCTCCGCTATCGTCAGATCAAGCAGAAAAACCAGACACTGTATCAGATCGTACTTGACTGTACTCCGTTCTATGCAGAAAGCGGTGGTCAGGTAGGCGACACCGGTGTATTGGTCAGCGAATTCGAGACCATCGAAGTGATTGACACCAAGAAAGAGAACAATCTACCGATACATATTACCAAAAAGTTGCCGGAACATCCGGAAGCTCCGATGATGGCTTGTGTAGACACCGACAAACGGGCAGCCTGCGCAGCCAATCACTCGGCAACTCACCTGCTGGACTCTGCCCTGCGTGAAGTACTGGGTGAGCATATCGAACAGAAAGGTTCGTTAGTAACACCGGATTCACTGCGTTTCGACTTCTCTCACTTCCAGAAGGTGACCGACGAAGAAATCCGCCAGGTAGAACACCTGGTGAATGCCAAGATTCGTGCCAACATACCTTTGAAGGAATACCGCAACATTCCTATCGAGGAAGCGAAAGAGCTGGGAGCTATCGCCCTCTTCGGTGAAAAGTACGGTGAAAGAGTACGTGTCATCCAGTTCGGTTCTTCTATCGAATTCTGTGGAGGTATCCACGTAGCCGCAACCGGAAATATCGGTATGGTGAAGATCATTTCCGAAAGCTCTGTTGCAGCCGGTGTACGCCGTATCGAAGCATATACGGGAGCCCGTGTGGAAGAAATGCTGGATACCATCCAGGATACGATCAGTGAATTGAAATCGCTCTTCAACAACGCACCCGACCTGGGTATTGCCATCCGCAAGTATATTGAGGAAAACGCAGGACTGAAAAAGCAGGTAGAAGACTACATGAAAGAGAAAGAAGCCTCGCTGAAAGAAAGACTGCTGAAGAATATACAGGAAATTCACGGTATCAAGGTAATCAAGTTCTGTGCTCCGTTGCCGGCGGAAGTGGTGAAGAATATCGCCTTCCAGCTTCGCGGTGAAATCACAGAAAATCTGTTCTTTGTGGCCGGAAGCCTCGACAACGGCAAGCCTATGCTGACCGTCATGCTAAGTGACAATCTGGTGGCCGGTGGCTTAAAAGCAGGCAACCTGGTGAAAGAGGCAGCCAAACTGATTCAAGGCGGCGGAGGCGGTCAACCTCATTTCGCTACTGCCGGAGGCAAGAATACAGACGGACTGAATGCCGCTATCGAAAAGGTACTGGAACTCGCAGGTATCTAAAAAAGCAGTAACATACATCCAATACAAGAACCGTGTCTTAAAGTGCGAGGACTTTAAGACACGGTTTTTTATTTCAGATTCCAGTGTCAACAGCAACTAATCAGCCTCCTGCCAAAAATATTCGTGATATAAACTCAATTATCACAACTTTTTCCTACCTTTGTAAACAGATTAATTATTTTTCTTATCCTTCAAATAATAAAATAAGTAATCACCAATACCCGTACACCGATGAAAACACCTATTTACCTACTTCTAATCGTTTGTATTTTTGCATCCTGCAACACCAAACAGACAAAAGCTGAAATTGATTACACATCGTATGTAAATCCTTTTATTGGCACCGATTTCACAGGAAACACTTATCCCGGCGCACAAGTCCCCTTCGGTATGGTGCAGCTCAGCCCAGACAACGGACTTCCGGGATGGGACCGCATCTCCGGCTATTTTTATCCGGACAGCACCATCGCCGGCTTCAGCCATACCCACCTTTCGGGAACAGGTGCAGGCGACTTGTACGACATCTCTTTCATGCCGGTCACACTGCCCTACAAAGAGGCAGAAGCGCCGCTGGGCATCTACTCCAAGTTTTCTCACGATGAAGAGAGCGCCTATGCAGGCTACTATCAAGTACGTCTGAAAGACTACCATATCAATGTGGAACTGACCGCAACCGAACGTTGTGGCATCCAGCGATACACCTTCCCCAAAGCCGAAGCCGCCATCTTCCTGAATCTGAAGAAAGCCATGAACTGGGACTTCACAAACGATTCGCACATCGAAGTAGTGGACTCTGTGACGATTCAAGGATACCGTTACTCCGACGGCTGGGCACGCGACCAGCGAATCTACTTCCGCACCCGCTTCTCCAAGCCTTTCGACAAGGTGAAACTGGATACGACTGCCATTATCAAAGACAAGCAACACATCGGTACGGCTGTCATCGCACGTTTTGACTTCCATACCGAAGAAGGAGAACAGATTCTCGTCAATACCGCCATTTCCGGCGTCAGCATGGAAGGCGCAGCCAAGAACCTGCAAGCCGAAGTGCCCGAAAATGACTTCGACAAGTATCTGGCAGAAACAAAAGCAAACTGGAACCGCCAACTGGGAAAGATCGAAGTCGAGAGTAACAATCAAGACGATAAAGTAAACTTTTATACAGCTCTGTACCACTCGATGATCGCGCCTACGATTTACAGTGACGTAGACGGAGCCTATTACGGTCCCGACAAAAAAGTACATCAGAGTGACGGCTGGGTGAATTACAGCACTTTCTCCCTTTGGGATACCTACCGTGCCGCCCATCCCCTTTTCACATATACCGAGCCGGAACGTGTCAACGACATGGTAAAATCCTTCATCGCCTTCTTTGAACAGAACGGACGCCTGCCCGTATGGAACTTCTACGGGAGTGAAACCGATATGATGATCGGCTATCATGCCGTTCCCGTGATTGTAGACGCTTATCTGAAAGGTATAGGCAACTTTGATGCGGAGAAAGCACTGGCCGCCTGCGTAGCTACCGCCAACTTGGATAACTACCGGGGCATCGGGCTATACAAGCAATTAGGCTATATTCCTTACAATGTGACAGATCATTACAATGCCGAAAATTGGTCACTGTCCAAAACACTGGAATATGCATTTGACGATTACTGCATCGCTGAGATGGCGAACAAGATGGGTAAGAAGGAGATAGCGGACGAATTCTACAAACGTTCTCATAACTACAAGAATGTTTACAACCCGGCCACTTCGTTCATGCAGCCGCGTGACGATAAAGGAAACTTTATCAAAGACTTCAAAGCCGACGAATACACTCCGCATATCTGCGAAAGTAACGGCTGGCAATACTTTTGGTCCGTGCAGCATGACATAGACGGTCTGATTGATCTCACAGGAGGCACAAGCCGCTTTGCAGAGAAACTGGACAGTATGTTTACCTACCATCCGGCAGCCGACGAGGAACTTCCCATCTTCAGTACGGGAATGATCGGGCAATATGCGCACGGCAATGAGCCGAGCCACCACGTAATCTATCTCTTCAATGCCGTAGGACAACAGAACCTGACACAGAAATACGTTGCCAAAGTAATGAACGAGCTTTACAAGAACGAGCCTGCCGGTCTTTGCGGAAACGAAGACTGCGGACAAATGTCTGCCTGGTACGTATTCAGCGCAATGGGATTCTATCCTGTCAATCCGGTCAGCGGAAAGTATGAAATCGGTACTCCCCTGTTCCCGGAGATGAAGTTGCATCTGGCTAACGGAAAGACATTTACAGTACTTGCCCCCAAAGTGAGCAAAGAGAATATTTACATTCAATCTATCAAAGTAGACGGTCAACCGTACAACAAGACCTACCTTACCCATGAACAGATTATGAGCGGTGCCACCGTCGAATTTGAAATGGGGAATACTCCCTTAGTGGAAGTCGAATTTGAAGAACAAACCCAGTAGGTCCACCTAAACTAATCTATCGGAAAAATGGATGAAAACTTCGACTTAACCTACAAAGCTCTATTCCGCAGGTACTACCCCAGCCTGATATTCTATGCCACCCGACTGGTAGGAGAAGAAGAGGCGGAGGATGTAGTGCAGGACGTGTTCGTAGAGCTTTGGAAACGAAAAGACAGCATAGAAATAGGAGAGCAGATTCAGGCTTTCCTCTATCGTGCTGTCTATACACGTGCCCTTAACGTATTGAAACATCGTAATGTAGAAGATGGCTATTGCGCCGCCATGGAAGAGATAAACCGGAGGCGTGCAGAGTTTTATCAGCCGGACAACAACGAAGTGATCCGCAAGATCGAAGACCGGGAATTGCGGAAAGAGATTCACGATGCAATCAATGAGCTTCCGGACAAGTGCAAAGAAGTTTTCAAGCTCAGCTATCTGCACGACATGAAAAATAAGGAGATAGCCGATGTACTGGGAGTTTCACTCCGCACGGTAGAGGCACATATGTATAAGGCATTGAAGTTCCTGCGAAATCGTCTCGGACATCTTTGGTTCATTCTCCTCTTATTTTTATTGGATTAAAGATAAGTGTTTTTGGGTTTTCAATTGTATTACTTATATGAAGGAAAAGAAAATGAGAAATCTGAGCGAAGAAATAATAAACAGATATCTGACTGGTCAGTGTTCTGAAGAAGAGCTGATCGAGGTGAATGCCTGGATCAGCGAATCGGACGAAAATGCCCGCCAGTTGTTCCGCATGGAAGAAATTTATCATCTGGGTAAATTCGACCATTATGCCGATGAACAGAGAATGGCTAATGCGGAAAAAAGGCTTTATAAACAACTGTCGCAAGAGAAAAAGAAGAAAGATAAAGTACTGCATATGCATCGCTGGATGAGGTATGCGGCCATCCTTGCCGTCGCTTTACTAATGGGCGGAGGAGCCGGATATTGGTTCTACAACCGGCCGGAGCATCAGATGCTGGTAGCCGTTGCCAATGAAGGCATCGTGAAAGAAGTTGTCTTGCCGGACGGGACGAAAGTCTGGCTGAACAATGCCGCCATGCTGAAGTACCCGCGCGAATTCTCCGAAAAAGAACGTAATGTGTATCTAGACGGAGAAGCCTATTTCGAAGTAACCAAAAACCGCCATAAACCATTCACGGTAGAAAGCGACGCTATGCGCGTACGTGTACTGGGAACCACTTTCAACTTCAAGTGCGACAAACGTTGCCGGATAGCCGAAGCGACCTTGATCGAAGGAGAAATCGAAGTGAAAGGCAACAAGGACGAAGGACAAATTGTCCTCGCCCCGGGTCAGCGTGCCGAACTGAACAGAAACAGCGGACGGCTGACGGTGAAACAGGTCGATGCGAAACTGGATGCTGTATGGCGTGACAATCTGATACCATTCAATAAAGCAAACATATTTACCATCACCAAAGCACTGGAACGCTTCTACGACGTGAAAATCATTCTGTCTCCTGACATTCGGTCGGACAAAACATATTCGGGTGTATTGAAGAAAAAATCAACCATCGAATCGGTATTGAAATCCTTGCAAAATTCCATACCTATTGAATATAAAATCGTAGGAAACAACATCTTTATCTCTTCAGATAAAAAATGAGTCCTGTGTTAAACTTAAACTAATAAACGACATGAAATTAAAGACACTTCTGATAGGATGTTTCGGAGGATTTATAATGCTCAACTCCTGCACAGAGTCCCCCAGTGTAAAAGATTATAGTGCTTATGTCAATCCTTTCATAGGCACCGGCGGACATGGACATACTTTCCCCGGAGCCGTAGTTCCGCACGGTATGATCCAGCCCAGTCCGGACACCCGGATCGACGGCTGGGACGCTTGCTCCGGTTATTATTACGACGACAACACGATCAACGGTTTTTCGCATACCCACGTCAGCGGTACAGGCTGTTGTGACTACGGAGATGTATTACTGATGCCGATTGTCGGCAAACCGCAGTATCTGACAACTGATCCGGAAAGCCAGAAGCTGGCTTACGCCTCTGCTTTCTCGCACGAGAATGAGACTGCGGAACCCGGATATTACTCCGTCTTCCTCGACACCTATCAGGTAAAAGCGGAAATCACAGCTACCAAACGCGGCGCCATCCACCGCTACACTTTCCCCGAAAGCACAGAATCCGGATTTATCATCGATCTGGACTACAGCCTGCAACGGCAGACCAACTACGAGATGGAAATCGAAGTTATCAGTGACACGGAAATCTGCGGACATAAGAAGACGACTTACTGGGCTTTCGACCAGTATATTAACTTCTACGCCAAGTTTTCCAAACCGTTCGCATATACCCTCATCACCGACTCTGTCACAATGGACAACGGCAAACGCCTGCCTGTATGCAAAGCCGTACTGCACTTTAATACAAAGAAAGACGAAGAAGTACTGGTAAAAGTGGGTGTATCCGCCGTCGATATCGCCGGCGCACGCAAGAATGTGGAATCCGAAATTCCCGAATGGGACTTCGACAAGGTACGAAAAGATGCCCGCATTGCCTGGAATAATTATCTGTCTAAAATAGACATCACCACTTCCGATAAAGAAGATAAAACCATTTTCTATACCGCTCTGTATCATACGGCCATCAGCCCGAACCTGTTTACGGATGCGGACGGACGCTATCTCGGCATGGATCTCGAAGTACATCAGGGAGATACCATTAATCCGCTGTATACTGTCTTCTCCCTGTGGGATACTTTCCGTGCACTGCACCCGCTGATGACGATCATCGACCCGAATCTGAACAATCAGTTCATCAATTCACTGATCAGGAAACATCAGGAAGGCGGAATATACCCAATGTGGGATCTGGCTTCCAACTACACTGGAACGATGATCGGATATCATGCGGTCCCTGTTATCGTGGATGCCTATATGAAAGGTTACCGCAATTTTGATGCTCACGAAGCATATAAAGCCAGTCTACGGGCAGCCGAATATGACACTACAGGCATCAAATGCCCCGATCTGGTGCTGCCGCATCTGATGCCCAAAGCGAAGTATTATAAAAACGCCATCGGCTACATCCCCTGCGACCGCGAAAATGAATCTGTAGCCAAAGCGCTGGAATATGCCTACGACGACTGGTGTATCTCCATCTTTGCCGAAGCAATGAACGACTTCGAAAACAAAGCAAAGTATGAACGTTTCGCCAAAGCCTACGAGTTCTATTTCGACAAATCGACCCGCTTCATGCGCGGACTGGATTCGAATGGCGAATGGCGCACCCCATTCAACCCGCGTGCCTCCACTCACCGTAGCGATGACTATTGCGAAGGAACCGCCTGGCAGTGGACCTGGTTTGTTCCGCACGATGTGGAAGGACTTGTAAAACTGATGGGAGGCGAGGAGGCTTTTGTAGAAAAGCTGGATTCGCTGTTTACAGTCGATTCGAGTCTGGACGGAGAAACCACCTCGGCTGATATCAGCGGACTGATCGGTCAGTATGCACATGGCAATGAGCCGAGTCATCACGTGATTCATCTGTACAACTATGTGAATCGTCCGTGGAGAACGCAGGAATTAGTGGACAGTGTCTACCGGAGCCAGTATGCCAACAACGTCGACGGGTTGTCCGGCAATGAAGACTGCGGACAGATGTCGGCATGGTACATACTCAACTCGATGGGATTCTATCAGGTATGCCCGGGCAAACCGGTGTATTCTATCGGACGTCCGGCTTTCGACAAAGCTGTGATCAATCTCCCCAGTGAAAAGACATTCAGCATCGTGGTGAAGAACAACTCCAAAAGCAACAAATACATCGAAAGCGTATTGCTGAACGGCAAAGCTCTGGACACGCCATTCTTCGGACATCAGGACATTGTAGCAGGCGGAATCATGGAGATCAAAATGACTGACCATCCTACACAATGGGGAAGTAACAACTCTTCTCAATAATCATATAAAAACCATTACTTATCATGAAAAGACTCTTATTGATAGCTTGTGTACTTAGTTGTACGCTATTGGCCCAAGCCAAAGACTGGACGCAGTATGTCAATCCGCTGATAGGTTCCCAGTCTACTTTTGAGTTATCAACAGGTAATACTTATCCAGCTATTGCCCGTCCCTGGGGTATGAACTTCTGGACTCCACAGACAGGCAAAATGGGAGACGGATGGCAATATACCTATACCGCCAACAAAATCCGCGGGTTCAAACAGACACACCAGCCCAGTCCGTGGATCAATGATTATGGTCAGTTCTCGATTATGCCGATAGTGGGCCAACCGTTGTTTGACGAAGAGAAACGGGCAAGCTGGTTTGCACATAAAGGGGAAGTGGCAACTCCTTACTACTACAAAGTATACCTGGCAGAACACGATATAGTCACCGAAATGACACCGACGGAACGTGCCGTGCTTTTTCGTTTCACTTTCCCGGAGAATGATCATTCTTATGTGGTCGTAGATGCCTTCGACAAAGGTTCTTACATCAAGATTCTTCCGGAAGAGAATAAGATAATCGGTTATACGACACGCAACAGCGGTGGTGTTCCTGAAAACTTCAAGAACTACTTTATCATCGAGTTCGACAAACCTTTCACCTATAAGGCTACGGTAGAAAACGGAAATCTGCAAGAGAACGTAGCGGAACAGATGACCGACCATGCCGGAGCGATCATCGGATTCAAAACCCGCAAAGGGGAGCAGGTGAATGCACGTATCGCCTCTTCTTTTATCAGCTTTGAGCAGGCTGCTGCTAATATGAACGAACTGGGCAAAGATAACATAGAACAACTCGCCCAAAAAGGAAAAGATGCCTGGAATCAAGTACTGGGTAAAATAGAAGTAGAAGGCGGTAATCTGGATCAGTACCGTACATTCTACTCCTGCCTGTATCGTTCGCTGCTATTCCCGCGCAAGTTCTATGAACTGGATGCAAACGGCCAGCCCATCCATTACAGTCCGTATAACGGGCAGGTACTTCCGGGATATATGTTTACCGATACCGGTTTCTGGGATACATTCCGCTGCCTCTTTCCGCTGCTGAATCTGATGTACCCGTCGGTCAACAAAGAGATGCAGGAAGGATTAATCAACACGTATAAGGAAAGCGGTTTCTTCCCCGAATGGGCAAGTCCGGGACACAGAGGTTGTATGGTTGGAAATAACTCCGCATCAATCCTTGTGGACGCTTATATGAAGGGAGTAAAAGTCGATGATATCAAAACGCTGTATGAAGGACTGATTCACGGAACGGAGAATGTACATCCGGAGGTTTCTTCCACCGGACGATTGGGATACGAGTACTATAATAAACTGGGATACGTACCCTACGATGTGAAAATCAACGAGAACGCCGCCCGTACTTTGGAATATGCATACGATGACTGGTGTATCTACCGGTTGGCAAAAGAGCTGAAACGTCCCAAGAAAGAAATCAACCTGTTTGCCAAACGTGCCATGAATTACAAGAATCTTTTCGATAAAGAATCCAAGCTGATGCGTGGTCGCAACGAAGACGGTACATTCCAGTCTCCTTTCTCACCGCTGAAATGGGGAGATGCCTTTACGGAAGGAAATAGCTGGCATTATACCTGGTCTGTCTTCCACGATCCGCAAGGTCTTATTGACCTGATGGGCGGGAAAGAGATGTTTGTTACCATGATGGATTCCGTATTTGCCGTACCGCCCATTTTTGATGACAGCTATTACGGACAGGTAATTCACGAAATTCGTGAAATGACTGTGATGAATATGGGCAACTACGCGCATGGAAATCAACCGATCCAGCACATGATTTACCTCTATGACTATGCGGGACAACCGTGGAAGGCTCAATACTGGTTACGTCAGGTAATGGACAGAATGTACACGCCCGGACCGGACGGTTACTGCGGAGACGAAGACAACGGACAAACTTCTGCCTGGTATGTGTTCTCTGCGCTGGGTTTCTACCCTGTTTGCCCTGGAACGGACGAATATGTGATGGGAACTCCTCTGTTCAAAAAGGCTACTCTTCACTTCGAGAACGGCAATAGTCTTGTTATCGACGCGCCCAATAACAGCACGGAAAATTTCTATATTGATTCCATGAGCTTCAATGGTGCTGATCATACCAAGAATTATCTGCGTCACGAAGATTTGTTCAAGGGAGGTACTATCAAAGTAGACATGAGTAATCGGCCGAATCTGAACAGAGGAACCAAAGAAGAGGATATGCCTTATTCTTTTTCCAAAGAACAGTAGTTAGTTCATCGATTAAATTCACGTTCCTATATTAGGCCCTTTTTCTTCCGGTTTTCTGACTTTCTCTCTGTTCTGAAAGACTTTATCCGGATAATGGCAAAAAAACGATAGCCAGAAAGTAAACTTCTTTACTATCTGGCTATTTTTCAGTTAGTATTCACTACTTTTGCCGGACAAACAACTATAAATCATGGAAGAAGAAATTGACTTTACCAAAGTCCCCTATCAGTACGCAATGTGCCTCAATCGGGAATGTTCAAAAGCAAACACTTGCTTAAGACTACTTACAGCACAAAGCGTACCGGAAAAGATTGAATACTGGGTTATTATCAGTCCCAAACATCTCGCTGCCCAACAAGGGAATTGTCCTTATTATCGTTCTAATGTCAAAGTACGTTATGCTAAGGGATTCATCAGAATGTTAGAAGACTTACCTTATAAGCAAATGCAAACTGTCATATCGCATTTAATGAGCTATTTTGGTCGCAGAACTTACTACCGCATCCGCAAAGGCGAACGCCTCCTTACCCCCTCCGAGCAACAAAGAATATTAAATATCCTCAAGAATTGCGGAGCAACTCATCTACAAAACTTTGATGCATACGTTGAAGATTATGACTGGTGATCGGCAGTAACACGAAGTGATACTACTGTTACGCTCAGAAGACACAACTGTCACCATTTGGTGGCACTGTTGTCACATATTGGTGTCATTGTTGTGCCAAGCTGTTGGCACAACAATGACACCGTAGTGGCACAACTGTGCCAAGCCCTTGGCACAAGGGTTCCCTTACGAGGAAACAAGGAGGGACATAGTAGCTTATACAAGAAAAGAGCCAAACTTTCAGAATGAAGCCTGGCTCTAAAATTAACTAATCTGCTAATGACTAGACTTTACTGAGCGTTGTAGATATAAACTTCAGTTACATCAATATATGAACCAAAGCCTTCCAATAATTCAACCTTTACATAACGAGCTGTTATAGAAGAGAAGAATTGGAAATAATGATTACCCACACGAGGAACTTCCAACACTCCCTGTGGAGTCCAGTTTTCATTATCCAATGAAGTTGAAATACGTACTTTCTTAGAAGCATACGTATAATAATAATCCATACCCAAAGCATTAAAAGTCTGTGCTGATTTCATATCAATAACAAACCAGAATGGATTATAACTATATACATCTGATCCATAGCTTCCTCCATTACCATCAATCAAATAACTAGCTCTACCGGAGACACCAGAAGGAATCTCCGCACTCCAACCTACTTTCGACAATTCAGTCCAGTTACTACCTATAACAGACAAATATTTAAAGTTTCTAAGTACTTTATCCACATTAAAGGTTAAGAAGTTCTCCTTACTATTAACCTTCACAACGGGGTCTTCACTTTCTGCTGATGCAGTAACAACAAGAGTGTGAGATTCTTCTCCAGCTGTTGTCAGCAAGAAATCATCAGTAATAATCCAGGTAACCTCTGCTGATTCTAACTCTCCGGCAGCTATGGTAATTTCAGCAGGAGTAACAGTGATATCATTCATGAACTGTTCATCCAATCCCGTAGTGGCAAGTTTCACTTTTACGTCTTTTCTTGCCGGCTTATCCAACTTCATCTTGAAAGTATAGGATATAGGATCAGGATTTACAATCGCTCCTTGAGAAAAAGCACGTTCAAATGTAACGTTATTACCGCTCTCACCAACCACAGAGCATGAAGCTGTGTATGCCTCCTTCTCTATTACAACTTTAGATTCTATTGGTTCAGTTCCTATCTTATATCCTTCCACACTGGCTTTCACCCCTAATTCATAAGTAGTCGCATCATAATTGGATGCTGCAAAACTAAAATCTTCATCCTTCAAAGTCACAGTGACAGAAGCATCTGTTGAACCGGCAGGAAGAACTACTTTAGTGGCACTGATCTCTACATTTTCTTTTGGGATATTAGTATTTATAATATCAAAAGTCACTGTAGCATCTTCCGGTGATGCAGCAAAATGGAATGTATAAGTTCTAGTGACAGGGCCATCTAATTCCAATGTACCATCAGATTTGTAAACCGCAGTCAACGTCGCTTTAGACGCTCCTTCCGCATCGTCAATCGTTATAGCAGGCTGATTCACCGGATATTTAACCAAATCCACCACCTCATCATCCTGACATCCAGCAAAAGTAATGAATGATCCTATTGCCAGAGATAAAAAGAGTTTATAATGTGCTTTCATATTCTTGTTTTTTATTTGTTCCTATTTTATTTAAAGATCATCCGGATATTTATATGGCGTCGGATCATTCTTCTTGTAGAATATAGTCGGTGCTGCTACATTGGACCCGTACAATACTTCGCCACCACCTTGAAGACGGCTGAAAACACTACCATATTTAGCCGGACTTGGAGCAAATCCCATAAACCATCCATACCCTCCATCTATCATACTTTGAGCTTTAGAGGCAGATAAGCTACCGCCACCACCTAAGTTGAATTCCATTGAAATACCGGAGCATTGTTTCTTTGTCATTTGTCCGATAGGATATGCAGCACTACCATAGTTGGCTACCACAATATCTATCCATTCTTTTGCATCTACCCCGTCGACAGTAGCTACACCATACATCTGTCCCCAATCAAATACAGTAACCAGTTTATCCGGCATTGCCTGTTTGGTTTCATAACACAGACGAGCTGCAGCAGCCGTACTTGGATTAGTAAGAGACGGATTGCTCAAATCAGGACTGTTTGAATACTCATCGTCATAATTTACTCCATCCAAGTTATATGCCTTACAATACTGAGCAACTTCGCGGGCAAAGTCTTTAGCACCTTGTTCGGAAAGCTGTGCCAAGCCTGTAATGTCATGGTTACCAAGCAGTCCTAACAATACTTTCACACCACGTCTACGCAGTGGCTGAAGAAGAGTTTCATTATTATCCAACAGATACTGTACATTCGGGTTACATTGTACACGAGGACGTCCTGCTTCAGCATCATAGTTGATATTAGCAGCAAACAGTACAACAACATCCCAAAGAAGTTTTCCATTCTCTAATTGGAAAGAAAGAGTATTCAGCGGATTTACGTCATTTACTTCAAAGAACAAATAACCTTGCATTACACCTTCTCCTTTATATGCATCACCGGCATTTCGCATATCTTTCACCAGATAAATACAATGTTTCGCATCTTCATCTTTAATAGTGATATCACTACTCTGATCACTGATAGCTACCGGAATAGCATATGTTTTATCTTCCTGCAGACCTTCTCCTGCCCGAATAGTCATCTCTACCTCCGCTGATTTAGTATTAGCGTTCACTGTAAGTATTCCTTCGTTAGCAAAGGTAACCAAGTCCTGCGGATACAATGCAAAATCTGTATTATGCGCCTTATTATACGTTTCCAAATAAGCAGCATCAATTTTCACTTTTGCCGATGTAGCTGTATTAGGTGTCTTGCTCAACCCCATTTTTACTGTAGTAGCATAAGTCTCACCGTGCAATTCGACAACCTTAGAAACTAAGTTCGACTTTCCATCACGCAGATATGCATTATTTTCATAAATGCCACTGTAGGCCGACTCATCAATATTCTTTCCGACCTCAAGATCATCAGCACAAGAGGTCAAGAATGCAGTACTGCTCACAATCATGGCAGCGAACAAACCCGAAGTTATATATTTCATATTCATAATGAATTCTTGAATAAAAGATTAAACCAACAATTAATTTATCTTAGGAATCTCTACTTTTACCCAAGTAGGATCGCCCGAACCTGTAATATCATTACCATGTCCAGTCTGGTCGGTAATAACATTTCCAGCACCTTCATTAAACTTCCAGTAAGCAACCAGTCCTTCACTGGCAGGATCTACTTCATAAGGATTAGTGGCAATTTGCTCTGCCGTTCTTTGCACTGACCACACGCGGACTTCTGAAATATCTCCCGGCAACCAACGAGTATCATCCCAAGCGCGACCAATATAACAACCACTGCTCAAAGATACATTACCTGAAGCTGCTTCGTCTTTATAAACAGGCACACCATCTTTATAATAGATTCGTTCTTTTGTTGTATTATCATAAACAATGGCAATGTGTACCCACTCATTAACCGGTAAACCCGGAACAACATTCGGACCTGGGAAATTACCACCGGGAGCTACTACCTGAACTTGATCACGTGGACGGTCAGCATCACCAATACGTACAAGGAATTTACCTTCAATACCGAAAACAGAACTCAGGGCATTATCACGTCCTGCTACCCAGTCTTCACTACGAACCAAAGCTTCAATAGTAACAGTAGAAAGACTATTCACACTGCTCTTCCAGTTAATTGGGAAATAGATTTCTTTGATATTTGCCACTACATTAATAAGGGCAGCACCCTTAAATATGAAATAAGCAGTACGGGCACTTTCGAGTACATCAATATTGGATGCATCTAGAATGGTGACGGGCAATACATATCGTTTTGACTTATCCAATTCGTTGGTATTCTTAAAGTCAATCACAATATTATCACTGGAAATATCCCCTGCCTTAATAGTAGCAGTTTTTGTTGGTATATTATAAAAATATGAATCCAGTGCAGTTGCGTTATCATTGTAAATCAAATTATATGCTGCTGTCATAGCGGGAGCCGCATCAAAGCTTATTTGAATATCTTGTTCTGCCGGCGATGCTATACGATAGCTAAGTTCACGGGTAGCCTCAGTTATACTGGGTTTAATCAGCAAATCATCACAAACAGGAGCCGAGCTAACATAGAGTTTATTGTCATAATGATGCTCTTCATTGATATCTTCATTCTTACAACCACTCACTGTGACTGTTGTAAGAGCCAAAAGCGCAAAACAATATTTATAGAGTTTCATTTCTATTCTTATTTATTAGGATTCATAATACGAATAACTTCACGCACATATCCATAAGTATTGTTATAATAATCATTATGGACATTCATAATAAAGATTCCTTTCCGGGTGTAATTAGGAGATGCTTCAACCATCCACCGGGCTGCTCCCGGAGCTGCTACTAGTTTATTGCCTTTTTCATCCACTGTACTCCAGTAACCCTTCACTTTATCCTTATCGTCAGCCTGCGGCAATTCGACACAAACGATAAAACGATCAGCAGGAACAGGATTCACTCCTTCTTCTGTACCGCCTACTGCATCTATACCCGCCTGAATAGCCAAATATGCTTTTAAAGCAAGATCATCAGCATTGGTAGAAGAAGCAGTTTTCAACATGATGTAGTCAAACTTGCTTAACATATCCATATTCTCCGGCACTAAATATTGTACATTTCCGTAGAATACCAGAGTCTTGTCATCATGATTGCCTTGCCAGTTCATCACCTCGCCAAAAAACTTCTGTTGACGGTCATTATATTCTTTCAGAGCTGCCTCCGGAAGGCTCACCAGCGAACGCCCTGTATAATCAGCAATAACACCATCAAAGTTATATTTGTCACAGAGTGCCAACATCTCATTGGTGCGTTCACCGATATACTGAAGAGCATCCTCTTCTGTCAACTCCGGTTCGGCTTTTACTTTCTCCTTCCAGGCATTTTCAATGCTGGAATAATCAATACTGTAAACCGTACGAGTTCCTTTCTCGCGTATTTTGACCATTTCTGCCTGTACTTCGGGACTTACTTCCGGATTATTCAGACAAATGAAATCAACGCTGTCAGGTACGACGGTCAGACGTTCAGCCTGCTTGCCGGGAGATCCCTTAGGGTTCTCGAAAGAAACAAAAGTGACCTTATGTTCTTCAGACTTATATCTGTTCAAATCCTTCAGATAGTCAGCATACAACTGAGGATTCTGCTCTTCAAATGTAGGAGTATTCAATTGGAGACTTTCCACATCTGTCCAATCACTACATGAAGTTATTGTCAGAGCTGATGCCAGAAACAGCAGAGCAGACAATCTATATTTCAGGTTATTTTTCATATATACTTTCCTTTAAGTTTAATATTATTTTTTAGAAGCCCACCATACATCTGTAGCCATGTTATCTGCACCGTGCAAGTAGTTGGCAATCGCATATTCTACATTTGCTTTATTGCTGACAAACTCATCCAACGGATAAGGCATACGACGCGCCCCTTTCTCTGAATCAACGACACCACCGCTCTTATTTTCTTTCACCGGGATCAGTTTCGGATATCCGGTACGGCGGAAGTCTGCCCAAGCTTCATTACCCAATTGCCAGTTGGCAATCCACTTCTGCACGATAATGCGTTCTTGCTTCTCTTCTTTGTCAGCACTATCATTCCATTTAATAGTGATATTGGACAAAGCATTCTGATAAGTGTTCGTACCTGCCGGGTCTGTATATGCAGTCGGTTTGTTTACATCATCTTTCAGATAGTCTTCCACACCGTCTGCACCCCATTGCTCAAATGACAGACGGATACCTTGATTATAGAATGATTCTGCTGTACCACCCATGCTGAAGTTAAAAACAGCTTGCCCTTCAGCACGTAAGAAAGCTACTTCGGCTGCATTCATCCAATAAAGCGGAGATGTAGGAGCAATGTTCACCCCAGAGTATTTATGTCCGGTTGTCTTCAGTTCGGGAATGACAATACCACGACGCATTCCTACATAGTCCTGTCCCGCCCATTCGGATTTTGTGAAGAACTTTTCACGTCTGTTATCCTTGTAACCATTCATATAGCAGATGATATCGGCAGCAGCATGCGTATCACCGCCAGTCAAACAGGGTACACCGCCATGATCGGAAGTCTGTACCTGATTGTAGCGGGTAGCTACATAAATAGGATTTTGTGAAGTCTCAAAGTAGTTCCATGTTGCATTGTCCGCATTCGATTCGATGACACCTCCGTTTGCAGGATTCACAGCTTCTTCAGCCATCTGTTGAGCTTTCACCGGATTAGCATAAGCTATACGGATAGCAAGACGCAACTTCAGTGAGTTGGCAAATCTGATCCACTTCTTTACATCACCTTTATATATATAGTCGGCTGTAGGAACGAGCTGTTCGTTAGAATTCTCATTGAGTGTGGCAATAGCTGCATTCAACTCATCGAAGAATGTATTATATGTTACTTCCTGAGAATCATAAGGAGTAGCAATTTCGCCATTCGCACCTATCTGAGAATAAGGTATCGGACCGAAAGCATCAGTTACACGATGCATAGCTGCCACCTTTATCACTTGTGCAATGGCATAAGGAACCGGATCATTCGTATTTTGTGATACAAGTTTCACTTGGGTCAGATTAGAATATAATGTCGGAATAATCTTATCACTTTTCAGAAACACACGGCTCCAGTCGTCTTTCGGATTGAAGTTTGAAATGGTTTCTGTAAAACCGGCATTAGAATCGGCAAAATATCCGCCTAAAGGTCCGCCCAACAAGCAGTCTGTGAACTGAGCTGTATTTACATCCGGTGATACCACGCAACCGGCCAGGTTATTCATGGCAGATCCCAAAGCATATCCATCCGCTGACAAATCAGGAGCTTCATATGGGTTGGAATTGATATTCTCATAGTTACCGATACACGAGGACAAGGCAACGGTAAGAGATCCAAATACTAATTTATTTATTATATTTTTCATACCTATCTTGATTTATTTAGAATTTAAAGCTCAGATTAAAGCCAATATTACGCAATGAAGGCATCATAAAGTAGTCAATTCCCTGATAGAAGTTATCAGTAGATGCCACGCTTTCAGGATCGAAAGGAGCCTTGTTGTAGATCATCCAAAGATTACGTCCGATCAATGAAACTTTGATATCACACACATTGCCCAGCCATTTTCTCGGAATAGTATAACCGATAGAAGCTTCCTGCAAACGAATATTAGTAGCGGAATAAATATAATACTGAGGAACAGCCGTACCACCAGCTACTACTGAATACCAGCCTTCCGGATTTACACGGTCGTTTCCATTTACCGATACATAACCTTTGTCACGTGCAGCAGCAGATGCTTCAGAAACTCCGAAGTTATCAAGAACAGCTTGTGTACGTGAGAATACAACTCCACCCAGACGAGCTGATACAAGGAATGCCACATTAATGTTTTTCCAACTGAAATTGTTACGCCATGCCAAGTTTCCTTTCGGCAATACACTACCTAATTTGATGTAATTATTAGCTTCCAGACTCTCTGTTACAACACTGTTGTTCTCATCGATATAAACAGCTCCATTGGCATCTCTCTTCAAATCCATCAAGGAGTAAATGTCACCCATGCTTCCACCTTCTTTCAGGATGAAACGGGTACTACCCAGACCACCCATATTCAGAGAAGAAATAGAGAATTTCTCGCGAGTGATAGGATTGATGGCATTATCAGCTAAGGTAAGAATCTTATTCTTGTTCATTGAATAAGTAACTCCTGTATTCCAAGTAAAATCTTTCCATGTATTATTGTAATTCAACGCTAACTCAAGACCTTGATTGCGAACTGCACCTGTCTGAATGTAGATACGAGCATATTCACCTACCGGCAACTCAGGATTGAATGTCTGATTCATTGTCTTGGCGTTATAATAAGTCACATCCAGTTCGAAGTTCTTAAGAAAACGCATATTCATACCTACTTCAAAAGAATTGGTACGTTCCGGTTTCAAGTCATATACCGGGAAGTCAGTCAGGTTACTCCACTGACCGATACTGGTATTCCATGCGAACAAAGGATTAGCTATATATCTTTCGAATGCTGTACCTACAGAAGCAAAAGAACCGCGTATCTTCCAGTAAGACAGATAATCCTTATTCAATTTAGGCATCAATTCAGATAACACTACAGACATACCTACCGAAGGGTAGAAGAATGATTTATTGACAGAGTTACGGCCTGCCAACTGTGAAGGCCAGTCATTACGACCTGTCAATGTCAGATAATAAGTACTTTGGTAGCCAACTTCGGCAGATGCATAGATAGACTGAGTCTGTTCACGCCATCCTGACTGCATTTTGCTTGTCTTGGTCGTACTCAGGTTTTGAATATAGAAACCGTTTGTCAATCCGGCTTTTTCACCAGCAAACGTTTTTGAATCATCAGCAATAGGTCCGCGTACAGCCATTTCATCATATCGCATATCAGTAAACGATCCACCCATATTAGCTTGTAAAGACCATTTTTCACCGAATGTTTTGTTCACACTTACCAGGAAGTCTGCATACAACTGCTTTTCGTAGCTTCTGGAAATGCCATAAAGACCACGATCAGACAACTCTGTCAGCTGAGTATTTGTACTGGCATAAGCCTTTTCCGTATAATCATTGTTAGAATTATCCAGGCGGACACGTCCGGAAACATTTAACCAGTCAAGAATCTGATAATTCAGACTTGCACCTAACATATAGCGGTCTTTCTTATTTTCACGCAAGTTACGATAGTTCACCCAATAAGGATTCTGCATAGTCATATTACCATCACCTGTCGGCCAGTACTGAGTATAGATCTTACGTGCAACGTCATAGCGTTCGTACATTTTAATATCTTCCCAGTCATTACCACGAGGGAACAGATAAGCTCCTACCAACGGATTGTTGTAAGTACCCTGATTCACCATATTGCGGTCTTTCTGCAAAATGTAGCTGGCATTTACATCCAATGTCATCTTATCATCAAGAAATGAAGTAGTATTGCGTACGTTGAAATTATAACGGTCATATTTGTTGTTAGGAACGATACCTTTTGAATTAACCGCTGCAGCGGAAGCATAAGTCTGGTTCTTTTCCGAACCGGTAGAGAATGATACGCTTTCTGTACCTATAACACCAGTCTGAAAATAATCATCACGAGGATTATATCCAAAATATCTGGCTTCTGTCAGTTTAGGGCCCCAGCTACGACTGGAGTTATCATCTTTCACGCCACCAATACCTGTACCATAACGTGTCTGGAAACGAGGCATTACCAAAGGAGCATTAAACTCAACATTACTATTCACTGTGATATTCACACGACCTTCTTTTCCTTTTTTAGTAGTAATGATAATCGCACCATTGGCAGCATCAGAACCGTAAAGTGCAGCTGCTGCCGCACCAGTCAACACAGACATTGATTCAATATCTTCCGGGTTAATGTCGGCAATCGGCTCAGTATTTCCTTTAGAAGAAAACTCTGTCCCATTCACTTTATTTGCATTGGAGTACATCGGAACCCCATCTACTACATACAATGCATTGGAAGACTGCATGATAGATTTTGTACCACGCATCACTACTTTAGATACACCGCCCACTCCGGATGAAGAAGCATTGATATTAACACCTGCCACTTTACCACTCAATGAGTTAATAAAGTTAGGATCTTTATTGGTAGTCACTGCATCAGCATTTACCTGCTGTACATTGTAAGACAGCGCTTTTTCTGAGCGTTTGATTCCCAATGCCGTAACTACGACTTCATCCAAGACTTGAGCATCTTCCTTTAAAGTGATATTAATAGCAGTCTTTCCTGCTACAGCCCTCTCCAAAGTTTGATATCCAACATACGAAAATTGCAAAACTGCATTTGAACCTGTAACGACTAATGTATAATTACCATCAAAATCAGTAATAGTACCATTAGTTGTTCCTTTTTCCAATACAGAAACGCCAATCAAAGGTTCGTTATTAGCATCTACCACCTTACCTGTTACTTTCTGTTGTTGTTGAGTCGACTTTGTCGAAGAAGATGCATTTGCTTTCGACAAATAAACAACATTGTCATCAATTTTATAAACGACATTTTTCCCTTTCAAAGCCTTATCCAGTACTTCTACCAAAGAAACATCTTTAACATTCAATGACTCAATTCGCATTGAAGCCAAATTGTCATCATAAAAAAATTGATACTTGGATTGAGACTGGATTTGCTTAATCACAGTTCCTAAAGAAGAATTGGAGATCCTAATTGTTAACTGTGCTATTGCAGATTGTGCCGGAAGGGCGAATAGCATCAAGATCAACAATGCCCGAAAAATCTTCGAGCCTCTACACGAGTCATTGATTCTCATACACTTGAATTTAAGATTAAACATTAGTTTTTATATAAATATTAGAATCGATATTCCATTTATTATTTTCGATTCACATTTATATAACAACCCATACCTTGAAAAACACTTAGAGGTTTTTGAAAAAAAATAAATATAATCTCATATTTATTTTTTCACAACGAGTATCTCCCCATTCATCTAGACTGGGAATCAATTATTTACGAAGAAAAAAAAAGAAATCTTTTATAAAATTTGTTCTTTGGGATAATTCACCAGATACAATGTCTTCGTGGCGCGAGTAAATGCCGTATACAACCAGCGAAAATAATCCGGAGTCAAATATTCATCCGTCATATATCCCTGATCAAGAAAAACATTCTGCCATTGCCCACCTTGTGCTTTATGACAAGTTATCGCATAAGCATATTTCACCTGCAACGCATTGTAGTGTGGATCTGCTTTCATCTTTTTCATCCGGTCCCGCTTGTTAGATATATCTGCGTAATCTTCAAGTATGGTATAAAATAATCTGTCATTATCTACTTTTGGCAATGCGGGAGAATCAGAGTGAAGAGTATCCAGCAGCAAATTGGCATCCAGTTCAAAATCATTCTGGTCAGGAAACCTGAGAGTCACTTCCGCAAAGCGAAAACCATACATCTCACGCGTCTTACGGACACGACGCACGACTGCTATTTCTCCATTGGCAATGAAGTCCATTTCCTTATATTGCTCTGTCCAATAATAATTATTTTTGGCTATCATCAACATATCTCCCGTATTCAGTTCATCTTCCCGCCAAAGGATCTGTGCACGTATTCCGTTATTATATAGGTTCGCGCGTTTATTAGAACGACAGATCACAATCGTCTCATCCATGCCGTCATGATCATAACAACTAGTGATGGCATCAATCAATTCCGTACCCGGCACCATCTTTATATCCGGAAAACCTGTTATCTTTATTTTAGGTAAAGAGTAGCAATTATCTTCCGCTATCAGCTGACGCAATTGAGTCGCATTCCACAAAATGCCCGATTCCTGTATCTGACGAACCACTTGCGTCAAGTCAACTTCCCGCACTTCCAATCCATATCCCTTTAATGCATCTGCAAAAAGTGCCGGACTCAACTCCTCACCTACCGGAGGAAGCTGCGCAGTATCTCCCATCAACAAAAGACGGCACCCCTGACCGGAATAAACAAACTGTATCAGGTCGTCCAATAATCTTCCCGTTCCAAACATACTGCCCGACAATCCTTCATTGGAAATCATTGAAGCTTCGTCGACTATAAACAAAGTATTCGTAGCAAGATTGTCATTTATTGAAAAATTACTGGTTTCATTAGAAAACGACTGCTGCCGGTATATTTTCTTATGAATTGTAAAAGCCGGGTGACCGGCATAGGATGAAAAAACTTTTGCAGCACGACCGGTAGGAGCCAGTAACACAGCCTTTTGCTGTAACTGATCCATCGTCTTTACCAATGCCCCTACCAAAGATGTTTTACCAGTGCCGGCATAGCCTCTGAGGATAAATACTTCATCCGCCAGTGTGGAAAGCAGAAACTCTGAAAGAGATTTTACAGCTATTTCCTGCTCAAAAGTTGGTTGATAAGGAAAATTTTCCTTAATTTGCCTTTCTAAATAGTTATTTATCATTTTTGTACGAGAAAAAAGTTCCCGGAACTATCGTATTTAAATTTATTTATTCTATTTTTGCGATGCGAATATAACAACTAAAAACATAATTTATCATGAAAACAGTATTTAATATTGTATTAGTACTCTGTGCTGCTGCATTAATCTACATTTGCTATAGCAGTATTATGGGTCCTATCAATTTTGAAAAAGCGAAAAAGGAAAGAGAGCAGGCTGTCATTGCCCGTTTGATCGACATCCGTAAAGCACAACAGGAATACCGTTCGCTTCATCACGGAATGTACACAGAACATTTTGACACACTGATTGATTTCGTTAAAAATCAAAAATTACCTTTCGTTATGAAAGTTGGTCAGCTGACAGACGACCAATTGGAAAGCGGCTTGACTGAGAAGAAAGCAATGGCAATCATCAACAAAGCTAAAAAAACAGGCAAGTATGATGAAGTTAAGAAAAACGGACTTGAAAACTTTAAGCGTGACACCATGTGGGTAGCTGTAATGGACACCATCTATCCAAAAGGTTTCAATGCAGATTCAATGAAGTACATTCCTTATGGCAACGGTGCTATCTTTGAAATGAATGTTAAAAACGACACAGCTAAATCAGGTGCTCCTGTATACTTGTTTGAAGTGAAAGCTCCATATGAAACTTACTTGGGCGGACTTGACAGACAAGAAATTATCAATTTGAAAGACCTTAATGAAAAACTGGGCAGATACTCAGGTTTGATGGTAGGTTCTATTGACAATCCTAACAATGGTGCTGGTAACTGGGAATAATGATTGATTTTACAAAATCAAAACAATATACTTTATCCATCCGTCTTAGTACGGATGGATTTTCTTTTTCTATCTACAATCCGATTAACGACAATTCGCAGTCGCTGTTCGAAAAAGAGGTAGACACCTCTCTGTCTCTGACAGCCAATCTTAAAAACGTTTTCCACGAATCGGACTTTTTAAGCTACTCCTACAAACGGGTGAACATCATGATAGCCAGCAAACGCTTTACCATGATACCATTGGAACTGTTTGAGGAAGAACAGGCAGAGCTTTTATTCTATCACAATCATCAGAAACGGGAGAATGAAATAGTGATGTACAATATTCTGAAAAAGAATAATGTAGTCATAATCTTCGGCATAGACAAAAGCACCTATACATTCTTAAATGAACAATATCCCGAAGCCCGCTTCTACTCTCAGTCTACCCCGCTCATCGAGTATTTTTCTATCAAAAGCAGACTGGGGAATAGTAAGAAAATGTATGCTTCAGTACGCAAAGATGCCATTGACATTTACTGTTTCGAACGGGGGCAGCTACTTTTGGCCAACTCTTTCGAGTGCATGCAAACCGAAGATCGTATCTACTATCTATTATATGTCTGGAAGCAACTGGAATTTAATCAGGAACGGGATGAACTACATCTGACAGGCACTCTGTCGGACAAAGAGACATTGATGAACGAACTGAAAAAATTCATTCTGCAGGTATTCATTATGAATCCTGCCAACAATATTGACATGCAAGCCTTATTAACATGCGAGTAATCAGCGGTATTTATAAACGAAGAAGATTTGATGTACCACGTACATTCAAAGCACGCCCTACAACAGACTTCGCCAAGGAGAATCTGTTCAATGTACTTAATAATTATATTGATTTCGAAGAAGGAGTAACTGCACTTGACTTGTTTGCAGGCACGGGCAGTATCAGTATCGAACTGGTATCCCGAGGCTGCGACCGTGTGATCAGTGTGGAAAAAGATCCGGCTCATCACTCGTTTATCTGCAAAATAATGAAAGAAGTACAAACTGACAAATGTCTGCCTATCCGTGGCGATGTATTTAAGTTTATCAACAGCGGACGAGAGCAGTTTGATTTTATCTTTGCCGACCCTCCTTACGCTTTAAAGGAGCTGGAATCGATACCGGAACTAATATTCAAAAATAATCTGCTCAAAGAAGGAGGTTTGTTTGTATTGGAGCATGGTAAGCAAAATAACTTTGAAGATCATCCGCATTTCATAGAAAGAAGAGTCTATGGAAGTGTGAATTTCTCGCTTTTCAGATAAGATAAAAGTATATCAGATAAAGGAAGCATCCTTTTTAAAGCAGCGGAGCCAACAAACGAACGACAGACTCTGCTGCCCTCCTCCTCCACGAACGTTTCACCCAGTTTTTCAGAAAGATCTGTGTACTTTCCCGCTGATCCTGAAGGAATATCTCCTTCATTTCAAGAGCCGTTTCCACATCATACATAAAGGCATTTACTTCAAAATTATGCTCAAAACTACGGAAGTCAACATTGGTAGACCCTACTGTAGAGAGCATATCATCAGAAACCATCAGTTTGGAGTGCAGAAACCCTTTCTTATAAAAATAGACTTTGACACCTGCCTGCATCACATCTGCCAGGTAAGAATGCGATCCCAAATGAGTGATTCGGTTGTCGGCACGTTCCGGCAACATCAAACGCACATCTACTCCTGCCAGTGCAGCTGTCTGCATAGCGGCAAGTACTTGCTCTGTCGGCAGGAAATAAGGGGTTTGCATATAGAAATACTTCTTCGCTCCATTGATCGCCATAGTCAGTCCCTGCATGATTTCTTTCCAGGGGCCAATGGGTTCACTGGTAACCACCTGCACTAATGAACTTCCACAAGATTCTATCTTTGGGAAATAACGTGAAGCTGTAATCAATGTACGGTCAACGAAATACCAGTCGAGCAAAAAGGCCGTTTGCAGACCATGCACAGCCTTTCCTTCTATCAGAATATGGGTGTCACGCCAAATTCCCCATGAGAAACCACGCATATAACGTTCTGCCAGGTTCATACCTCCCACAAAGCCGATACGTCCGTCTATCACGACTATTTTTCTGTGGTTACGATAATTGACCCTGCTTGTAAACAAAGGGAAGCGTACTTTCAAGAAACTCCTGACTTCAATACCTGCATTACGCATTTCCTCGAAAAAGCGGTTAGGTACATGCCAGCACCCCACATCATCATAAATTACTCTTACTTCAACCCCCTGAGATGCTTTTTCGATTAGTACATCCCTTACCAAACGTCCTATAGCATCATCTTCAAAGATATAGTATTCTATATGAATGTGTTGTTTCGCCTTTTGGAGCTCACGAAGCAATGATTGCAATTTGGTATAGCCTTCCGTATAGACAGCAATACGGTTTCCCTCAAATGGAAAAGCTTGATTGGTATGCTGGAAAAGTTGGATAAGGCGGGCATATTCTTCAGGTACATCCGAACAGTCTTGCGCCATGTATTCCGCCATAGGTTTCTTCAAAAGGCGGTCATAACTTTTTTGACCGATGATACGTTCCCGACGCTGACTCCGACCAAAGAAGAAATAAAAAACAAGACCGACAATTGGGAGGAAAAGTAATATGAGTATCCATGCCATAGTCTTCACCGGATTCCGGTTATCAAGAATGATAACGACAATCGTACTGATAATGGCTCCAAAATAAACGATATCAAAAGCAACCGTAGCTATCTGGCTAACTAGTATGTTCCAGTCAATCATAGGATACTCCTTTTTTATATGGATACTGAACAACAAATATAAAGCAAATTATCGGATAAACAAAAAAGTCCCGATGGCAAGTCATGTTAGTCATGTTCATTACCATCGGGACTTTCCCGTTTTCATTCAGAGCTAGTCACAATTTAGAAACGCATAGGTCTGCCACCGCCGCCAAAGCCATGTCCTCCTCTAGGTCCACCACCCGGTCCACGTCGATTTGGTGACTTTCCACCCAACGTATTAAAGCGATATACAAAATGTACCATGAAATAACTTCCTAAAGTATTATATTCAGTATCACTCATCATTGTTTCGCTAATCGAACGCGACAAACTACTTTGTTGTTTTAAGATATCATATATTTTAAAACGAATTGTACCCGAATTATTCTTTAAAAAATTCTTCGAAATTTGTGCATTCCACATCACTTCGTTATTATTAAGCCCACCTGTATATCCATCTTTAAATCGACAATTAATATCTGTGGAAATCGAGACTTGCCAAGGAAGGTTTACATTGGTATTACCTCCAATATAGTAGTCGAATGTTTCTCGATTACTATTTTCTTGTTTACTATTTCTGACCAAATTATAATTAACAGAACCACTTAAGGATATATCAAAAACTTCACTACGATAACTACTGGTAAACCGTTCTCCTAACCCTAAATTATGCGTTGTACTTAGTTCCTGATCTGCATTTTTAGAACTTCCGACACTTGTATAACTTACAGCATCACTAAATCGTGCATTTGTATTAGATGAAATTGTAAATTTCTTGTTCTTCAACGGTGTATTGAATGAAAAAAATCCTCTTGCTTGCCAGTTACCATTTACATTTTCTTTCTTATAAACCCGAGCACCCGTCTGAGGATCATATGTCATTCTATTTGCTACAGAATTCAATGTACTTGTATAATACAAATTAGCAGAATAGCTACGCATAGATTCCGGTACAAACTTTCTATAATCGAGAGTAAAATTATTATTAAATGATGGTTTCAAATTCGGATTACCATATCTTAGGTTCATCGGGTCGGTTATATCAATCACCTCCTGCAGGTCCTCAATGTTAGGTGTACTGCTTCTTCCACGATAACGGAACATTAATACATGTTGTTTATTAAACATATAACGGAACATTACTGAAGGAGCCCAATTCAAAACATTCTGTTCTGGAAGATTCTTCTTATAGTTCGGACCAATTGTCGTTTTACTTAAGGATGACTGAGGAGTCACCCCCACTCCTACACTATACATCATCTTAGGGTGAATACCACGTACAGAAACATCAGCAGTATGAGTATCATAGAAATTCTCCACACGTGTACTTAGTTCATTATCATACCCACGCTCTATATATTCAGGATACGGATAGTAGTTAATACTATCATACACTAATGATTGTGATAACTGTTTGCGATGAGCAAATTCATAACGCAACTGCAAAAAGTGATTTTTAAATACAGGTTCTGTATAAGAAGCTGATACACTCCAGTTACGACTATCACTATTTCTGTCTGTATAGCGCGAAATATCAGAAATACTATCCTTTTCGAAGAATTCAGTCTTTGAATCAGAATAAGAATCGGACTCGCTGTCACTATATCCGAAACGTGCACCCAAAGACAAGTTTCGTCCTTTATTGTTCAATCTTCGAAAAGCCATCAAGCTACCATTAAAAGATGCATTATGACTTTTAGAAGAAGAAGCTGCCTCTTTTTCATTAACAGGACTATGCGAGTTATTTTCTGTCTTTGACCAAGAACGACTGCTAGATTCTGTTTGTGAATAACTACCGTTAGGACGGAAAATAATCGTAGTCAATGTGTCAGGTCTCCACTCCAAACGGAAATCAACGCGAAAATCATGACGATTACGATTTGAAAAGTTCTCACTTTGAGCAAAAGAAGATGTTTCCCCCAAAAATGTTTCTGAAGAGGTTTTGCGACGAGCGTCATTATCAGAATGTCCATATTGTACATTCCCCCCGATCTGCAACTTTTTAGTATCCTTAGCGAAGTTGACTCCCAACGATTGTGCAGTTGTAATACCTGAACCAGCATTACCTCCACCTAGTCCTTGTCCGGCATCACCAAATTCAGAAAATCCCTTATTATTAGTATTATTTGCAGAACCTATAATTGAAAGACTGGCATCATCTTTAAAGCGGCTGATCATTACTCCCCCTTCATACCGATCCTGGCTACCATACCCTGCAATAAGATTTCCAATCCATCCTTTTTTCATACCTTTCTTAACGGTCAAATCCAAGACGGGCTCTTCATCTCCATCATCAATTCCTGTGATACGTGCCATATCACTTTTTTTATCATAAGCCTTTACTTTCTCAATCATATTAGCAGGTAAGTTCTTCATAGAGACTTTCGGGTCATCAGAAAAAAATTCCTTTCCATCAACCATTATCTTTTTTATTTCCTTACCATTTATAGTAATTTTACCTTCATCACTCACTTCAGCTCCTGGAATTTTTTTCACAAGATCTTCTAACATGGAACCTTCCGGTACAGGGTAAGCCGCTGCAGAATACTCTGTAGTATCAGCTTTTACAGTAACAGGAGGAGCTTCCGCCGTAATCACAGCCTCGCTCAGCATCACTGCATCAGGGTCCAGAGAGATTGTCCCCATTTTCTTTTCAGTCACATTATTGGATAATTGTACAGGAACGAATTTCGTACGGAAACCGATGTAAGAAACCTTCAACAAATATTTCCCCGCTTTCACTTTAGGGAGCGTAAACCAACCCTTATTACTACTTGCTATACCGGCTGCATAAGCGCTATCCGGCAACGATAACAATTGAATAGTTGCCTGTGCAGCTGGCTCTTTAGAGTCAGATTCGACAA
The DNA here is from genome assembly GCF_003434395.1 of Bacteroides sp. AM23-12. NCBI lineage: Bacteria > Pseudomonadati > Bacteroidota > Bacteroidia > Bacteroidales > Bacteroidaceae > Bacteroides > Bacteroides sp. AM23-12. The sequence continues at coordinate 5,738 of NZ_QTLF01000030.1, read as the reverse complement.
CACGCCCCGAAACGGTAATCACCTTATTCTGTGCAAAAATAGAGAAGGTGCATAACAGTGTAAGCACCCACCAAACTGATAATCTTTTCATTTACCTTAATTACGATTAGTAGAGTAATAACAATGTCTTTTTGACAAATAGAATCGTAAAAGGTTTAATTTAATAGAAAATTATCTTTTGAAGAATCGATCAACAAGCGCTTTTTTAAGACCAAACTCCAAACAAAGCACATTAAAGATTAAAAAGGTGAGAAAAGAAGAAGTGTCTACATTGATCACATCTCCTTGCAGAACACGCCACAACATACCACCGAAAACAAACAGAAAAGTCAGAAAGACTGCATTCCGGACTGCCGCATTACGAATCTGTTCCGTCTCGCGGCTTTCATTCTTGCTTAAGGCAAAGATGATCAGCAAGCATCCTGCCATCATCAACAGCTTCGTACATTCCTTATAAAATAGCAGGTTATGGTCGGTTATCAACCCTTGCATTAGCAAAATCGGAAGAAGAAACAAAGCTACTAACAACACCACATATCCCAAAGGACGGCAAAATACAGGAAACAATGCTTTCATAATTGAACGTTTTAACGAGACAAAAGTAAGTAAAAAAAGATATTTTATATACATTTGCACCAAGAAAAAGCAAAAGAATCATGAGTAAACAAGAAGTCATTCTCTGCGAAAGCTTGGAAACAAGCCTCGGTCGTGCCATTGAAAGGTGTCCGCATGACAAGTTATTCATCCTCACAGACGAACATACCCAGCGTCTTTGTCTGCCCTCATTGAAAGAGGTATCGTTTCTGAAAGACGCAGTCGAAATCTGTATCGGAGCCGAAGATGTGCATAAGACACTGGAGACTCTGGCCTCCGTATGGATGGCACTGAGTCAGCAAGGGGCTACACGTCACTCATTGCTCATCAACCTTGGTGGGGGCATGGTAACAGATTTGGGAGGCTTTGCCGCCGCTACCTTCAAACGGGGGATTTCTTATATCAATATACCCACTACACTGTTGGCTATGGTCGACGCATCCGTCGGCGGTAAGACAGGTATCAACTTCAACGGACTGAAAAACGAGATAGGCTCGTTTGCTCCGGCAGACAGTGTGCTGATTGAAACTGAATTCCTGCGCAGCCTCGATGCACAGAATTTCTTCTCCGGTTATGCTGAAATGTTAAAGCACGGATTAATCAGCAATACCGCACACTGGGTCGAATTACTGGATTTCAATACCAATAACATTGATTATGCATATCTCAAAAATATGGTGGGACGATCGGTACAGGTGAAGGAAGACATTGTGGAGCAAGACCCCTTCGAGCGTGGCATCCGTAAAGCACTGAATCTGGGACATACAGCAGGACATGCCTTCGAAAGTCTGGCATTGGCTGAGAATCGCCCCGTGCTGCATGGCTATGCCGTAGCATGGGGAATCGTATGCGAGCTTTACCTGTCACACCTCAAAGTCGGCTTTCCGAAAGACAAGATGCGACAGACCATCCAATTCATCAAAGAGAATTATGGTTCATTCGCATTCGACTGTAAGCAGTACGAACAACTCTACGCATTTATGCAACATGATAAGAAAAATACCTCGGGAACGGTCAATTTCACTTTACTGAAAGAGATCGGAGATATTTGCATCAACCAGACAGCTGATAAAGACACAATTTTTGAAATGCTTGACTTCTATCGCGAATGTATGGGAGTCTGATCTTGAAACTTATTATAATAATGAAGGAGAATGGGATTCCCTAAAAGGTTTCCCATTTCTTCTTTCCCTTTCCCATTCTCCTCTCCCCACATATGCCTTTATTCCCCACAGGCATCTTCTATATTATCCTAAGTTACTCATCCGGTATTGGGACAACGACATTCCGGTATGTTTCCTGAAGAAACGTCCCAAAGACGACTGATTGGCAAAATTTGTTTTCACGGCAATTTCCTGAATATTCATATTCGTATTCTTCAGCAAAGCCTTTATTTCGAGTACGATGTATTCTACAATCCAGTCTTTGGCAGATTTGCCGCTCACTTCCTTAATCACCATCGTCAGGTATTTGGATGTGATACACAACTTATCAGCATAGAAAGCAACATCCTTATTCTCCTTGAAGTGCTTCATTATCAACCCAAAGAATTTATTAGCCAGTTCCTCTTTACGAGTATCTTTTCGGGTAGTCATCAGAGATGCCTCCTTTTCATAAGCATTAAACAATTCCAAATATAAGTATCTTAATAAATGAATAATCAGCTCACGCCTGTATATATCATTAGACGTCACTTTATCCTTTACCATTCCAAAGAAATTCATCAACCGCCGGGTATCATTTTCGGTCTGAGGATACCAATAATGGGTCCTCATATAGAAAAAGAAATGCGGTGAAAAGCGAGGCACACCGCTCAGCGCATCGCTGAACATTGTAGGCGACACCACCAACGTAGTAGTCAGAAAATCATCACTGGCCTCGGTGAACGAAACGAATTGTCCCGGCAACAGAATAATCAATTCCTGCGGCTGTATCCAATGCGAATCATCATATACATTAAGCTTGGCCTTTCCGCTGAAGCAATACACGACCAAAGCAGACTGAATATTAGAAGGATAAACGCTTAGGGGAAGATACTTCAAATTCTGAAAATACTTAAAATCATCACCTAAGACATAAGCTTCTAACGTTTCTCTATTTTTATTATACACATTTACCCCCTCATTAAATAAAACTAAATACAAAAATATACTATCCTAAACTACTCTCATGTCTCGTATGCCGATATGGTTTCATTTTAAAGAAGTTACGCACTATCTATTCACTTAATTTCATAAACAAAACCCTGTTATGTTAGTTTGCAACCACCTATATTATTTAGAATTATTATGGACTAAAGGACTTTTTATTCCGCAAACGGAAACTTATCCTAAAATCAGCTAATGGAAAAAAACAGGCTATTTATTTGCTATTTAAAAATAAAGCACTACTTTTGCAACCGCAATTCGGGATGTAGCTCAGCCCGGTAGAGTACGCGTCTGGGGGGCGTGTGGTCGCAAGTTCGAATCTTGTCATCCCGACTACCGACAAAGCATTGATAATCGATGGGTTATTGATGCTTTTTTTATTGAAACGAGAATGAAAGAAGACCCGAAACATATTCACATCAGCGAATACAACTATCCACTATCGGATGAACGAATCGCCAAATTTCCTTTAGCAGTACGAGACCAGTCAAAACTGTTGGTATATCGCCACGGTGAAGTAAGCGAAGATGTCTTCACATCCTTGCCGGACTATCTTCCGAAAGGAAGCCTGATGGTATTCAACAACACGAAGGTGATTCAGGCACGCCTCCACTTCCGCAAAGAAACGGGGGCGCTGATCGAGGTCTTCTGTCTGGAACCGATTCAGCCCAACGATTATGTATTGAACTTCCAGCAAACGGAACACGCTGCCTGGCTCTGCATGATCGGTAACCTGAAGAAATGGAAAGACGGAGCACTGAAACGGGAGATGACGGTAAAAGGTTTCCCGATCACTCTGACCGCTACCCGTGGAGAATGCAGGGGCACCAGCCACTGGATTGATTTCTCCTGGGACAATCCGGAAGTAACCTTTGCCGATATCCTCGAAGTGTTCGGAGAACTGCCGATTCCCCCATATCTGAACCGGGATACGGAAGAGAGCGATAAAGAAACTTATCAGACCGTTTATTCCAAAATAAAAGGCTCGGTAGCCGCACCGACAGCCGGACTGCACTTCACTCCCCGTGTACTGGAAGCATTGCAGGAAAAAGGCATTGATCTGGAAGAACTGACACTTCATGTAGGCGCAGGAACCTTCAAGCCCGTGAAAAGCGAAGAGATAGAAGGACATGAGATGCATACGGAGTATATCTCCGTCAATCGGGCTACGATCAAAAAGCTGATCGATCATGACGGTTGCGCTGTTGCTGTAGGCACCACTTCGGTGCGTACGCTCGAAAGCCTGTATCACATCGGAGTAACATTGGCGGAAAATCCCGATGCTACGGAAGAAGAACTGCACGTCAAACAATGGCAGCCATACGAAAAGTATGATCAGATTCCGCCTGTAGTCGCACTGCAAAAGATTTTAGGTTACCTCGACAGGAACGGGCTGGAAGCCCTTCACAGCAGTACGCAGATTATCATAGCTCCGGGATATCAGTATAAGATAGTGAAAGCGATGGTGACCAACTTTCACCAGCCGCAAAGTACGCTGTTACTTTTGGTTTCCGCCTTCGTGAAGGGAAACTGGCGCACAATTTATGATTATGCGCTGGCGCACGATTTCCGTTTTCTGAGTTATGGAGATTCTTCTCTGCTGATACCGTAAACCAAAAAGTAAAAACAACTATGCCAAGCGATAATAATCAAGAAATGTTTCCCATCGTAGACGAACAGGGAAACATCACCGGAGCCGCCACACGCGGAGAATGCCATAGCGGAAGCAAGCTCCTTCATCCTGTCATCCATCTTCACGTTTTCAATTCGAAAGGAGATTTATATCTGCAGAAACGTCCGGAATGGAAAGACATCCAGCCCGGAAAATGGGACACAGCCGTTGGCGGACATATTGACCTGGGCGAAAGCGTAGAAATCGCACTCAAACGGGAAGTCCGCGAAGAACTAGGCATCACGGACTTTACTCCCGAACTGCTAACCAGCTATGTATTCGAATCGGATCGTGAGAAAGAACTTGTCTTTGTTCACAAAACTGTTTACGACGGTGAACTGCACCCCAGTGACGAACTGGACGGCGGACGATTCTGGACCATCGAAGAAATAGAAGAAAACCTCGGAAAAGGTATTTTCACCCCCAACTTCGAAGGGGAATTAAAGAAAGTATCCCTTATTCCGTCTCTTTTCCCTGCTCCTACTCCTGCTCTATCCAAGTAACGATTTTCTCCGAGAGCGGACTCTCTTTGGGGGCCACAAAGCCGACCCAGTTTCCGTTCTCGTCAATCATAAACTTCTGAAAATTCCACTGGACGGGCGCATCTTCTTTGCCGTTCAGTTTCTTTTCCGTCAGCCATTGGTAAAGTGGCGACATGTTTTTGCCCTTGACGGAAATCTTGGCCATCATCGGAAAAGTAACGTCATACTTTAAGGAGCAGAACTGAGCGATCTCTTCATTGCTTCCCGGTTCCTGTCCCATAAAGTTGTTGGCAGGAAAGCCGATGATTACAAAATTCTTATCCTTATATTTATCATATAGCTCTTGCAGTTTGGCATACTGTGGCGTCAGTCCGCATTTGGAGGCTACATTTACTACCAGCACTTTCTTTCCTTTCAAAGAAGAAAGCGGAAATTCCTTACCATCAATCGTGGTCACATTGAAGTCGTAGAAAGACTTATTCTGCGCTTCCAGAGAGATTGCACATACCATTGTTATAACCATTAAGATGAATGACTTCATACTGAATATATATTTAGTTTGTTATATAATAAACGAGGTTATGCAAAGAAATGTTCTGCCGCAGCATAAGATTGCTTGTTTCTTCGTATCCATGCCGAATGGCTTAACAACGATTCAGTTATACGCTAAATTGTCAGTTCATATAAATCAAGCATCAGTATCATATGGGGCAAGCGTTGGTTTCCTCGGAGGAAACGCCAGTTCCCTTTAAAAGGAACGGTCGTCTCCATTATAAGGAACGACCGTTCCCTCACCGGGAAACGACAGTTTCCATTACAAGAAATGACAGGAAACTATAAGTC